>DASWVS010000029.1:0-7401 GCA_036401135.1 Fimbriimonas sp. | reverse complement strand
CTCGGCGTGGAGGTTCATCGTCAGCAGGCGGTTGGCGCCGGCGGTAACGAGCTGGTCGGCGAAGAGGCGCGCGGCGATGGAGATGCGCGGGGCGTCTTTTTTGTCGCTTCGGGCGTAGGCGTAGTACGGGACGACGGCGGTGAGCCGCCTCGCCGAGGCTCCCCGAGCGGCGTCGAGCATGATCATCAGTTCGACGAGGTGGTCGGCGACCGGCGGGGCGAGGGGTTGGACGATGAAGACGTCGCGCTCGCGGCAGTTCTCGTCGATCTGCACGTACTGGCAATCGTTGCTGAACCTCTTGAAGGTCGTCGGGTGGAGCGGCGACTCGAGATGGTCGCAGATTTCCGCCGCAAGCGTCGGATGAGCCTGCCCGCTCAGCACCGTTATGTTGCCAGTCACGGAAGGGATTATGGCTTGATCGAGTGGAGCGCGAGCCGGCCGCTGTAAAGACGGCTCCATCGACAGTGGAACAATTCCCGGCCCGTCCATCTCCGTTTTGTATAGCGTTCCGGAGACATCGATGTTTCGTTCACGACTTTTGCTGCTCCTTGCCGCGGCTTTAACGGCGGCCTGCGGATGCCAACCCGGCGTCGACCAGAAGGCCAACGCGTTCGAGGTGCCGCCCGAACTGGACGACGGGGCGGTGATCGTCAGTCTTTTCGCCCCCGAGAACGCGTAAATCTGTGGCGGCTACACTGAGGCTATGCCTCGCGTCGAGCTGCAGTGGGTCGTCGGACATGCCTCCTCTCCGGAGACCGAACCTGAGGAATGGGTTCCCGCCTCGGTGCCGGGCAACGTCCAGGCGGATTGGGCGAGGGCGAAGGGGCTGCCGGACTGGTGGGTCGGGAGCAACGTCGAGCAGTACCGGTGGATGGAGGACGAGGTCTGGGTCTACCGGACGGTCCTGCCCGCGCTGCCACCCGCGCCCCAATTGGTGCTGAACGGCGTAAGCCACCATGCGGAGATCCGGCTGAACGGAGCGGCGCTGCTGGACCCCTTCGGACAGGTCGAGAGCATCGTCGGCTGGAACGCGCGGCGGCCGGTCGACCTGTCCCTGGCCAGTCCCGGCGATGGGTTGGAGATCGTGGTGTCGACGCCGAGGATCGGGGCTTGGGCAGGAAACGACCGGACCCGCAGCACCACGATGCCGGGCGTCTTCTACGGCTGGGACTTTGCACCGCGGCTGGTGCCGGTCGGGCTGTGGAACGGGGCGTGGATCGAGTCCGACTCCGACCCGCAGTTCTCCGCCTACGCGGAGTTCGACGCCGGCGAGTGGATCGTCTGGGCAAGCATCTTTTCGGACGAGCCTTGGGCGTGGACCGTCCTCGATCCCGACGGTACCGAGATCTATCGGTACGGGGAGGGCTCCTTCGCCGGCACCGACACCGCCATCATTCCCAACCCGCAGCTCTGGCAGCCGAATGGGCACGGGGCGCCAACCCTCTATACCGCGCGGTTCGAGAGCGGCGACACCGTCATCGAGCGCCGGGTCGGACTCCGGACGGTAGCCCTCGTCCCCTACGAGGGGATGTGGCGCGAGGGGCGCGGGGCGCCGGGAACGCGGTGGGAACCGCCGATCACGATCGAGGTGAACGGGCGGACGATCTTCGCGAAGGGTGCGAACTGGGTGCCTCCGTCGATGCTGCCGGGGACGGACTCGGGGGAGACCTACGAGGGGCTGCTGCGGCAGTGCAAGGACGGCGGATTCAACCTGATCCGGGTGTGGGGCGGCGGGAACGCGCCGAAGGACGAGTTCTTCGACCTGTGCGACGAGATGGGAATCCTGGTGTGGCAAGAGTTCCCGCTGGCGTG
This sequence comes from Fimbriimonas sp., assembly GCA_036401135.1. Taxonomy (GTDB): domain Bacteria; phylum Armatimonadota; class Fimbriimonadia; order Fimbriimonadales; family Fimbriimonadaceae; genus Fimbriimonas. Next base: position 5,589 of record DASWVS010000029.1, on the reverse strand, counting down.
CGGCCGGTACGTCGACGATGGCAGCTACCAGTCGGAGCTGGACGACGACTCGCAGTTCCTCATCGACCGGCTGAAGCACCACCCTTCGGTAGCGGTCTGGTGCGGAGGGAACGAGCTGTTCTGCCCTTGGTCGGCGATGACCGACCAGGATGCGGCGCTGCGGCTGCTGGCGCGGAACTGCTACGACCTCGATCCCGATCGGCCGTTCCTTCCGACTTCTCCACTGATGGGGATGGCGCATGGCGGATACACGTTCGTGTACCACGACGGGCGCGAGGGGATGCGCGCCTTCCAGGAGTCGAGTGCGACCGCGTATACGGAGTTCGGCTCGTCCGGTCCGGCGTCGGTGGAGGTGCTGCGGACGTTTGTTCCGGAGGAAGAGCTTTGGCCGCCACGAAAAGGGACGGCTTGGGAAACGCACCACGGGTTCCGGGCATGGGACGGGCACCCCGACTCGTGGCTGATGCTCCCGATGCTGGAGGAGTACTTCGGGCCGTTCGAGTCGCTTGAGGAGATGGTCAGGGCAGGGCAGCTGCTGCAGTCGGAGGGGATGCGGCACAAGTACGAGGAGGCGCGGCGCCAGAAGCCGAGGTGTTCGATGGCGCTGGCGTGGTGCCTGAACGAGCCATGGCCGACGGCGGCGAACAACAGCCTGATCTCATGGCCCGCGGTGCCGAAACCGGCGATGGCGGCCGTGGCTCAAGCCTGCCGACCGACGATCCTGTCGCTGCGGATCCCGAGGTTCCGGTGGTCGGCGGGGGAGGAGATGCGGGTGGAGCCGTTCGTGCTGAACGACGCTTACGAGTCCTTCGAGGCAGGGGAGGCGGTGGTTTCGGTGGATGGGGTCGAGGCGGCGCGGTGGACGTTTGCAGCGGTGCCGGAGAACCAGAACGTACAGGGCGAGCCGCTGTCGTTCGCACTGCCCTCGATCGGTCGAACGTTCGAGCTGACGATCGCATGTTCGGATCGGCCCGGGTGGGTGAACCGGTACACGCTGGCGCAGGCTGCCGGATGACGCGGGCGCGGGTTGGCCCCGGAGCCCTTCTCCCCGGGGAGAAGGGTTGGGATGAGGGGTCGAAGGCGCGAGGTTCTTGCTCTGGATCCCCTCTACGGCGGACGGGCGTGAACTCCCGAGGGCCTCGGCAGCGGAGACGCCGCACCCCCGATCCCCGATCGTCCGGGGCTGCTGAGGCAACGGCGATGAGAGCCGCACCCTGGGCGGAAACCTCTCCTCGACCCCACTTGGAGAGGAGAGGGGCATGCGGACGCCTCTTATCGGAAGCGGAAGGAGCGGGAGGCTTGGATTACGACGGGGTCCAATTGTTGCTTCTTGGCGACGGGGTAGATCATATAAAGGCGGGCGTACCGAGAGCCGCGGGCGATCCCTTTTCGGTAATGGATCATGTCGCCTTCGCGCCAGCTCATCGCCAGGAAGCCGCGCTTTCGAACGTTGAGCGCCAGCTTCGGCCCGAATTCCGCTTCCACGGACCGCTGCATCGAGGCAAGATAGTCGTCGGCGGACGTCCCCTGGGGGAGGCGCTTCGCGTGGAACCACAAGTCCATCGCGGCATCCTCGATCCTGAAGGTGACGTCGCCGGCATCGGAGGAACCCGGTTGGACGCGTTGGGCCCGGCGCGGCAGAACCGCTTCGTAGTCCCATTCCGAGTTGGTGTACTTCCATTCGACGGGAGCGACAGCCTGAGCGGAAAGTGCCATCAGGGCTGCGAACGGAGTCAGAAAGCGTCGCATAGGGCTTTCCTACTCCGCCTTGTGGCTTTTCGCACGTCTACGCGTTGGGGCAGAAGGCGCGCAGGTTCTCGACCGGGGTCCCTGGGGGGACCTCGCATCCAGGTTGCAGGATGAACGCCTTGGGGCCGCCTTCGCGAATACAGCACTCCGCCGCCGCCTGCACCTGGTCCGGCGAAGCGTCTTTGAGTTCGGAGACGGGATTGAAGTTGCCGGCGAGGACCTGCCTCGGGCCTACCTGCCGGCGCGCCTCCGCGAGATGAACGGGGTAATCGAGGTCGATGACGTCGGCGCCGGTCTGCGCCATCAGGGGGACGAGCTTTCGGGTGTCGCCGCAGATGTGGAGCTTCACCTTCCCCCCCGCGTTCTGGATGCCGCTGATCAGGTCCTGCTCGTGAGGGAGGACGAACTCGCGGTACATTTCGGGGGAGATCACGCTGGCGGCAGCGTCTCCGACGCCGATCGTGTCGGCCCCCTCCTCGATCTGGCACTCGGCGAAGTCCACCGCCTTGTCGACGAGCACCTCCATCGCCGCGTGCACGGCGTCCGGATCCTCGTACAGGTCCACCATCGCCGACTCCATCCCCCGGAGGTCGACGAGTTCGGCCATCGGACCTTCGACCCAACCCAGCACGCTGTGGGTTTGTCCGACCTCCTTGGCCAGCATGCGCACCGCCTGGATTCGGTCGAGGCACCGGGAGGCCCGGCACGGGTTGAAGGGGCGGAGCAGGTTGGGATCGATGCGGTCGGCGAAGAGGTAGCGCCTCGCGATCCCGACCCCGTTTTCGGGATAGTCGAGTTGGGTGCCGTAGCCGTCCGCTTCGCGCCAAGGGTCGCTGATCGTGCTCGCCTGGTCGAGCCCGAACTCGCGCACGACGGCCAATTGGGCTTCGACGAGGGCCGAGGCATCGAGGTAGTAGTCGCGATAGGAACGTCCCACGCGGTGGGCGGCCCACGCCATGAAGATGGGCGTTACGGGCGGCCGATCCATTTCTTCGCCGGCGAGACAGGCAAGGTAGCGCTCCTTCGGTGACATCTTGCGATCCTCCCATCCCAGTCTATTCCCGCCGCACGGGAGCAAAATCAAGAAAATGTTTGTCCAGTCGGTCAATTCATAGACCACTTGGACAATAATGTAGGGAATGAGGCGGACGCTCGATCCTGAAAGAACGCGCGAGCAGGTGCTCGCGGCGGCGAAAAGGCTCTTCGCGGAGAAGGGCTACAACGCGACTTCGATCAACGACATCGCCGACGTCGCCCGCGTCACCAAGAGCCTCGTTCTCTACCACTTCGGCTCGAAGGAGGCGCTCTGGCAGGCGGCGTTCACGTCCAGCGCCGCACCGATCCTTCAACTGTTCCACCGCTACCTCGAGGGCGATCCCAGCCTTCGGGCGAAGGACATGCTGCGGCACCGGTTCCGGTTCCTTCAGGAACACCCCGAGATCGGCAGGATGCTCGCCTGGATCAGCCTGGAGGCGGCGCCCTTGCCGGAGCAGCTTGTCCGGCTGCTTCCCAGGATCGCCGCCAAGGCGATGTCCGAGATCGGCGAGTCTCCGCTGGGCATTGAGCCCACGATGCTCACGGCGATCGTGCTGGGTGCGATGGACGGTTGGTTCCGCCACCGTTCGCTCTACGCGAAGGTGGGGGACATGCCGGCGGACGAGGCCGCGGACGACCTTTTTCTCGAAGCGCTGATGAAGCTGCTTCCCGAGTAGGAGGCTGAGATGAGATTTCCCAAAAAACCTTTCGTCGCGCTTCTCATCCTCTCCGGGCTCTTGACCGGCGGCTACTTCGTCGATCGGAACCGGGAGGCCAAGCGAACCGTGCTGTCGGGCACCTTCGAAAGCCAGCCCAGCCGGCTGGCGCCGAAGATCGCCGGCAGGGTGCGCCTGATCCTCGTTCAGGAGGGCGAGAGGGTCCAAAAGGGGCAGACGCTGGTCATCCTGTCGGCCCACGATGCCGCCTACGAAGCCTCGGCCCGGGCCGCCCAGGCGGAGCAGGCGCGGGCGCGGGAGGACGAGGTCCGGGCGGGCGCCCGCGCCGAACAGATCGAGCGGCAGCGCGCGGCGGTTGCGGAGGCGGAGTCCGTCCTGGAGAAGCTGCAGAACGGAGCCCTCCCGGAAGAGATCGCCGCGGCGAGCAACCGGGTCGATCAGGCGGCCGCCCGCCTACAGGCGTTGGTCAAAGGCGCGCGCCCTCAGGAGCTCGCCGAGGCGAAGGCGGTCGAGCGCCAGGCTTACGCCCGTCTGCTGGCGGTCCGTCGCGGGCCCACCGACGAGGAACGAGCCCAGCTTCAGGCGCGGGTGGAGGCGGCTGCGGCCGAGTTCGAACTTGCCCACAAGGATTACCAGCGGAAGCGCTCCCTCGCGGATCAGGGAGCGCTGGCGGTCGCGGTCGCCGACGTCGCCGAGACTCGTCTGGGAACCACCCGGGCGCGCCTGGAGGAGAGCCAGGAAGCCCTCCGGCGAGCGCGTTTGGGAGGCCCGGCAGAAGAGACCGCCCAAGCCGAGCAGGCATATCGACAGGCTCAAGCCCGGCTTGCGCTGGTGCAGGCAGGCCCGCGCAAAGAGGAGCTCGACGCGGCGCGCGCCGAGTATCGCATCGCGCAGGAGAACCGGCGCCTGGTGCTCCAAGGGCCGCGCCGGGAGGAAAAGGAGGCGGCAGCCGCGCGGCTCGCACAGGCCCAGGCGGCGCTTCGCGAACTCGAGAACGGGAGCCGTCTCGAAGCGATCCGGCAGGCGAGCGCCGCCGCCAAGGCGGCTAAGGACCAGGCAGGGGCGGCATCCAGCATGTACCGGGAGACAAAGGTCGTCGCGCCGACGGACGGTGTGGTAGAGCGCGTCCTTGCCAGCGAAGGGGACTTGGCGGGACCCAATGCGGCGGTTGTCCAGTTCGTGGACCCGTCGGACATCTGGCTCCGCGTGTACCTGCCCGAGGAGCACCTGGCGCTCGTCTCGGTGGGCGATTCGGCGAGCCTCGCGGTCGACGGCGTCGACGCGCTCGTGACCGGCAAGGTCGAGAGCATCGCGACCCAAGGGGAGTTCACCCCCGCGAACCTTCAGACGCCGGAGGAGCGAGGCAAGCAGGTGTTCGCGGTCCGGATTCGGCTGGCGCAAGCGGACCCGAGGGTCAAGGCGGGAATGTCGGCGACGGTGAGGGAGCTGGGTCGATGGCGGTGAACGCGATCGAACTCGACGGCCTGACGAAGAGGTTCGGCAGCTTCACGGCGGTCGACAACCTGAGCTTTCAGGTGGAGAAAGGTTCGATCTTCGGGTTCCTGGGTCCTAACGGAAGCGGGAAGAGCACCTGCATCCGGATGCTGTGCGGGCTGCTGGAGCCGTCCGAAGGGACGGCCAAGGTCAACGGTTACGACATCCGAAAGGACTCGGAACAGGTAAAGCGGTCGATCGGCTACATGAGCCAGGCATTCAGCCTGTACCGGGACCTGTCGGTGGACGAGAACCTGACGTTCTTCGGCGGGGTGTACGGGCTTCGTCGGGAGCGCCTCAAGCAGCGAAAGGACGAGGTGGTCAGCCTGCTCGGGCTTTCGCCCTATATCGATCGGCGCGCTGGGCAGCTTTCGGGCGGATGGCGCCAGAGGCTTGCGCTGGCGGCGGCTCTGATCCACGAGCCGGAACTGGTGTTTCTGGACGAGCCGACGGCGGGGATCGACCCGGTAGCGAGGCGCGACCTGTGGGACCTGCTGTTCGAGCTTGCCGCCCTCGGAAAGACCCTTTTCGTCACGACGCACTACATGGACGAGGCCGAGCGTTGCTCGGACATCGCCTACATCTACCTGTCGAAGCTGATGGTGAAGGGGACGCCGCCGGAGCTCAAGGTGCT
>DASWVS010000028.1:0-7668 GCA_036401135.1 Fimbriimonas sp. | reverse complement strand
AGTCGGCGAGAAGGGAAGTCGAGGAGGAAGTCGGCTACGTCGTCCGCGACCTCCACTTCGTCCAGAGGTTCCTTTCCTCGCCGGGGATTACGTCCGAGATGCTGCACGTCTTCTTCGCCGAAGTCCGCGACGAGGACCGGGTCCACGGAGGGAACCTCCTCCAAGGCGAAGACCTCCTGCTCGAGGAGCTCAGCCTTCCGGCGGCATGGGCGATGCTGGAGTCCGGCCAGATCCGCGACGCCAAGACCCTCGTCGGACTCCAATGGCTCAGGCTGCGACGGTAGAAATGGAGCCGTCCGCAAGGTAGAATATTCGAGCCCGTGCAGGGGTGTAGCTCAGTTGGTAGAGCGACGGTCTCCAAAACCGTAGGTCGCGGGTTCGAATCCTGTCGCCCCTGCCATTCCGGCTACCCCTGTTTTTCCCGCAGCTCTTCGAGCCGAAGGCTCTGTTCCTCCCAGGCCGCCAGCATCCCTGCAAGCTGTTCCTGCTGCCTCTGGTGATCCATCGTCAAGCTCAGGACGTCCGCGGCGGGGTCGAGATTGGCCAGCTGCGCTTCGAGGGCGGCCAGGGCGTTCTCCTTCTCGCCGATCTCCTGCTCGAGATCCGCCACCGCCTTGACGAGCCTGCCGATCTCCTTGCTGAGCTCTCGAGGAGTCAGTTCGGGCGTCGCCTCGACCTTCGCCGCCGCAACCGTCTTCGAAGGCGTGGGCCGTGCCGTTCGGCTCCGGTACTCCTCGTAGGTTCCGGGATAAGCGATCGCGCCGCTCCGACGCACGTCGAGCGTCTGGTCGGCGACCTCGCCCAGCAGCCACCGGTCATGGCTGATCAGGACCAGTGTGCCTTGGTAGTCTTTGAGAACTGCCGCCAAAGCCTCCCGCGAATCCATGTCCAGGTGGTTCGTCGGCTCGTCCAGGACCAGAAGGTTGGGGTTCAGGCGCGTCAGCTTGGCGAGAGAGAGCTTGTTCTTCTCCCCGCCGCTCAGCGTCTTGATCGGTCGAAAAACGTCGTCGCCGGTGATCAGGAAGCGCCCCAGAAGGTTCCGCGCGTCCGGCGGGTCCATGTCGAGGTCCCAGACCAGAGCGTCGAGCGGGGAGTCCTCCGGATCCAAATCCTCCGTGTCTTGGCTGAAGTAGCCGATCGTGACCCCGGACCCGATCCTGACGCGGCCTCCTTTCGGCTCGAGCCGACCCAGGATCGTCTTGATCAGCGTCGATTTGCCCGCCCCGTTCTCGCCGATGACGCCCCAGCGTTCGCCGTAACGGACCGTCCATCCGAGTTCCGGCAGCAGCACCTTGTCGTGCCCGAACAAAAGGCGTTCGCATTCGAACGAGACGTCGCCGCTTCGTTTGGCGGACGTGAACCCCGCCGCCATCCCCGGGTCCTTCTTCGGCGCCTGGATCCGGTTCTCCTGCATGCGGTTCAGCATCTTGAGCCGGCCGCGCGCCTGCGCCGTTCGCTGCGAGTTCATGAACCGCCGCACGAACTCGTCCAGCTTCGCCATCTCCTGCTCCTGACGGCGCGCCATCTCCGCCTGTCGGGCCTCGTCCTCCGCTTTCAGCCGGAGGTACTTCGCAAACGGCCCGGGATAGGCTTTGACCGTTCCGTCTCGAAGCTCGAGCACCCGCTCGGCGGTGTTGTCCAGAAAAGCGCGGTCGTGGCTTACGAGCAGGATCGCCCCGTGGTACTGCCGGATCCATCCTTCGAGCCACTCGGTGGCCTGGAGGTCGAGGTGGTTCGTCGGCTCGTCGAGGATCAGCAGGTCCGGTTCCTCGAGCAAGAGCCGTGCGATGGCGAGCCGGGTTTTCTGCCCTCCGCTCAGTTCGTTGGTGGGACGGCCGAACTCCTCCTCGCTGAACCCCATCCGCTGGAGGACCGTCTTCAGGTCCTGCTCCGCCGAATACCCTTCGGCCTCGATGAAGTGTTCGTGGACGAGGGCGTACTCCTCGAGGTCCTCCGGGCTCGCCGAGCCCGATTCCATCCTGCGCTCGAGCTCCTCGAGCCTCCCTCGAAGCTCGATCTGGCGTTCCAGCGCCGCTTCCGCCTCGTCCAGAACCGTGTGCCCATATCCCACGGGGGCTTCCTGCCGCAGGTATCCCACCTTGGCGCCGCGCGACAGTTGGATCCCGCCTCGATCGGCCTCCATCTGCCCGGTGATGATCTTCAGCAGGGTTGTTTTGCCGGTCCCGTTCCGTCCCACGAGCGCCACCTTCTCGCGAGGCTCGATCCGAAAGGTCACGCCGTCCAGGACTTGGTCGACGCCAAAGGACTTCGCGACGTTCGACACGGAGAGAAGCACGGCAGCCAGATTATGAACGCTGAATCCGGTGGTCTGTTACCTTTCCAGAACTACCGATTCACGCGCAAGTTACCGATGATAAGGTCGCGGGGTATTGGCGGAGGTGCGGATTTCAACAATACTTCTTGTTAAAGTTGGCGATGAGACCTGTTGGCACAACGACTGATTCGAGGATTGTCGATTGATCTCAACCCCTCGCCGGATCCTGATACTCCTCGGAGGGTTCGCCTTGGCTTTTGGAGGCGTCCTCGTCTACCATGCCCGGCATGATGCGTCGAGCGCAGGGGGCCTTCACAACCGGCTCACGCAGAAGCAGGCCGATACGGTCACTCACCTGATCGACCTGGAAGCGTCGCTGCTGAGCGCGACGGCGAAGGACTTCGCCGTCTGGGACGACATGGTCGGGTTCGTCCGCAAACCTGATCCGCATTGGGCGGTTCGGTCGCTCCGCCCGAGGATTTCGGCCGGCAAGGTCGACGCGCTGTGGGTTTTTGACGAACGGGACCGATTCGTGAGCGTGGTGGCCCTGGCTCCGGACCGCGGCCTGTCGGAACATCGGCCGAAGGTGCGTTATCTGCCGTCCCACCGACAGGCCCACTACTACGAGCGCGTGCAGGGAGTGCTGACCGAGTTCTATGCGACCGGCATCTATCCGAGCGGCGAAGATGGCGCGCCGGGAAAGAGGAGCGGAACGCTCTTGGTCGCGAGGGTCGTCGGCGGGTCGATGTACGACCGGTTGGAGCTCATCCTGAATGGCACCCGCCGTCGAAACGGCGATGACTTCTCCATCGACGTCGTCAGTCCCACCGAATCGCACATCGACACGGAGAAGACCCAGGCGATGGGCCTCGTGACGTGCGAGGTTCCGCTCAAAGGTCTCGACGGGAAGACGATCGCCAAACTCCAGGTCACTCAGCAGAGGCCGGAACTCCAGGAGGCTTCCCGGAAGTCCTCGGATGCCATCCTCGTCACCGCCTCGTTCGGAGTGCTGACGCTCCTGATGATGCTCTACGCGCTTCACGTCTGGGTGGGGCTCCCGGTCTTCATGATCGTGAAAGCGCTCGAAACCGACGATCTTTCTCTTCTTTCGAACCTGAAATCCTCGAGGTCCGACTTCGGGCGTCTCGCTCATCGGCTGCACTCACTTATCGAGCAACAGCGCGACGTCGCGAAGGCCAAGGAAGCCGCCGAGACGGCGACGCGGGTCAAGTCCGAGTTCCTGGCGAATATGTCGCACGAGATCCGAACGCCGATGCACGGCATCATGGGAATGGGCCGGATGCTGCTGGAAGAGGATCTGCCCCCTCGGGCGAGGTCCTGCGCGGACACCCTTCTCCAGAGCGCCGAGTCGCTGATCCAGATCGTGAACGACATCCTGGATCTTTCCCGCATCGAGGCTCGGAAGCTCCAGCTCATCAACAGCGAGTTCGATCCGGTGACCGTCGTCGAGGACGTGTGCCGGCTTTTCGCCCCGACCGCCGCTCAGAACCGGGTCCGCATCCTTTGGGACGCCGACCCCGGGGTCCCGGACAGGATCGTGGGCGACGCCGGCCGGATCCGCCAGGTGCTCTCGAACCTCGTCGGAAACTCGATCAAGTTCACTCCGAAAGGACACGTCCTTGTCCGGATTTTGATGCGCCAGGAGGGGATCGTCGGGTTCGAAGTGCACGACACCGGGATCGGCATCCCCAGCGACCGCCTCGACGCGATCTTCAACAGCTTCACCCAGGCCGAGGGCGGGACCTCGCGGCGCTACGGAGGCTCTGGCCTCGGCTTGACCATTTCCAAGAACCTGGTCGAGTTGATGGGCGGCGGGATGAGCGTCGAGAGCACCGACGGCGTGGGCAGCGTCTTCCGGTTTTGGGTGCGCCCCGAACGGATCCTTGCCAGCGACAGCCCGAAACCGCTCGAGAACCGAAGGATCTACCTCGCCGACCTCGACGAGATCGAGACCGCCGCGCTCATGCACGTCCTGTCGTCACTCGGTGCCCAACCGACACTCGACCATTTGCCCTCTGCGGATGTCGTGATCCTCGGGCCAGACGCCTCGATACCGGCGTCGTCGACGGCCCGCGTGGTGAGGATGGTCCGCTTCAACCGGGTGACCGACCAGGACGAAACGAGGCTCGAGATGCCGTTCCGGCGCGAGGACCTGGTCGGCGCGATCACGGACGCCAAACGGATCGACGCGGCCAGACGGCTCCCAGGGCAACAACCCTTCCTGACGGTGTTGATCGCCGAGGACAACCTCGTCAACCAAAAGCTTGCCAAGTGGCACCTGGAGAGGCTCGGCTGCATCGTCAAGGTGGCCTCGAACGGCCAGGAGTGCCTCGACATGTGGGTGCGAAACTCGTTCGACCTCATCCTAATGGATGTCCAGATGCCCGAGTTGAGCGGCCTCGACGCCTGCCGATTCATCCGCCGCGCCGAGGGGGCGGAGAAGCACACGCCGATCGTGGCTTTGACCGCATCCGCGCTCGTCGAGGACCGGGACGTGTGCCTTGAAGCGGGGATGGATGCGTTCATCGCGAAGCCTTTCCGGGAGCAGGAACTCCGGCGGGTCCTCACCGAACTATCGCTGCTCGACTCTTCGCAACCAATCGCTGCCGTCCATCCCTAGCGCTCGATCGGGATGACGCTGGCGTCGAAAACGTTCTCGTTCATCTTCATCCGCAAGAGTGCGTTCGAAGTGGGTTCCTTGTCGAGCGCGATCTGGGCGATGGCCGAACGGGCTCCGCCGAGCACGATGTTCTCCATCTCCTGCACGTTCACGCCCTCATCTTTCAGCACGCCGAGGATATGGGCGAGGACGCCGACCCGGTCGAGGTGGCGCACCACGAGGAGGTGGCTGGCCTGCTCGGCTCGCTGCACGTTGACGACGTTCGGCACGCTGCCGGTCGTCTTGAATTCGCGCACGATCCGCACGACCTCTTCGGCGATCGCCTCCTGGGCCTGGTCGGTGCTCGCGCCGATGTGGTGGGTGGTATAGACCCGCGGCGCGTTCAGGAGCGGCCCGTCGTAGGTTCCTTCCGCCGAGGAGGGCTCCCCTTCGAAAACGTCCAGTCCGGCGATCAGGTTCTTCTCCTCGATCGCCTTCAGGAGCGCCGACTGGACCACCACCTCGCCCCGGCTCGTGTTGATGAAGATCGACCCGGGGCGTACCGCTCGGAAGAAGCTCTCGCCAAGCCAGCCGCGCGTCGCGGGATTGAGGGCGACGTGGACCGAAATGATGTCGGAAAGGATGGCGAGCTCTTCGATGCTGTTGGCGCGGCCGATCCCCAGCGCGGCAGCCGTGTCGGGCGTCATCCAGCGAGAGTAGGCGACGACGTGCATGCCGAACGCCTTCGCCCGAGTGATCATCTCCTGGCCGATGTTCCCCATGCCGACGAGACCGAGGGTTCGCCCGTACAGGCCGCGCGCCTTGCTGAACTCCTTCTTGTTCCACCTGCCTTCGCGCAGCGCGATCACGTTGTCCGGAATCCGCCGGTCGCAGGCGAGGATGAGCCCGAAGGCGAGTTCGGCAACCGCCATCGAGTTCTTGCCGGGGCAGTTGGTGACGAGGATGCCCCGCTGACTCGCGCCGTCCACGTCGATCGTGTTGTAGCCCGCGCCCGCTCGAATGATGGTCGAGAGCTTGCTCCCCTCCATCATCTCGGCCGTGACCTTCGTCGAGCGTACCACGAGGATCTCGGACTCCGCCTCCCGGAGCCGGACCTTCAGGGCCTCGTCCTTCAGATCCGGCTCGTAGACGACCTCGGAAGCCAACGCTCTAAGCCCGTCCAACCCGCTCTGCTCGAACTTGTCCGCGACAAGGATCTTCATCGACGCAAAGGATACCGGAGGGTGGGCTTCTCCGACGCCCGGCCTAGAGGGCTGGGGTCAAGGTCATCCGGCGGAACGAGACCGGCCCATGGTCGCCTTGCACGAACAGAGGCCCCGGCATCCCCTCGTCGCTGTCCAGCGCTCCTCCGGTGATTCCCGGGATCTCCCGGTCCTCGATGATCGTCGACCCGTTCAGCACGACGGTGACGAACCGTCCCAGCAGGGTGATCTCCATCGTGTTCCACTCGTTGGCGGCCTTGGCTGCGTTCGAGGAAGGAACGAGGAACCCGTAGATGGCGCCGCTCGACCCGACCGTAGGCTGCTTGCCATGATCGTCCAGAATCTGCAGCTCATAGCGCCCGCGCAGATAGATCCCGCTATTGCTGCCCTCCGGATAGGAGTACTCGGCAACGAGCTTAAAGTCTTGGAACCGGTCCTTCGTAACCAGGTCCGAGCCGACCGCGGTGTTCACCAGCTGGCCGTTCTGGATGATCCAGCTGTTCGTCCAGTTCGGGCTCCGCGGGGTCCAGTTCGTCAGGTCGCTGCCGATCAGTTCGATCGGCTCGCCCCAGCGCACCGGGTCGGGTTTGGGCAACGCGGGCGCGCGGCTTCCGACGAACCGAACCATCTCGCCGCTGTCGCTCAGGCAGCTCCCCTGAAGGCTTCCGTTCTCGACGGCCCCTTCGAAGAGGAGGTCGGTCGTGCGCTGTTCGTACTGCTTGGGAAGGGAAAACCGCACCTTGGCACCGTCGACGTTCACCGACGTGATCGGGCGCGCGCTGCCGACCTGGCCGACGAAGGATCCTCCGTCCGGTTTGATCTCGACCCACGAAGGAAACTCGCCTTGGGGATGCTCAACTTTTAGGTCCCATCGACCATAGATCTCAGATTCGCTCATCGTTCCTAGCCTATCTGATTCAAGATGAACATCGATCGGTTTGAGGCGGTCCAATGTTTCTGATCACCGGAGATCCGATCGATGACCCTTCCCCTCGCGATGCTCGCCCTGATCGTTATGGGCAGCCCCGGCCGGACCGAAGACGGAATTCCTTCCGTATTCGTCGACGGCAACCGCGTCGCGTTCGATTCGTCGAAGCCGGTGCTCGCGGATGGCCAGGTTCAGCTTCCGCTGGACAAGATCGCCGAATCGCTTGCGCTCGAGCTCGAGTTCGATCGGTCGACCCGCCGCCTCGAGTTAACCGGCAAGCGGCGTGCCTTCAGCATGGTTCTGGGCGAGGCTCTTGCGCTGAAGAACCGGACCGAAGACTTCATCGTCGGGGCTCCTCCGTTCCTGCGTGCCGATGTCGTCTATGTTCCGCTCGATTTCGTCAGCGAAGCGCTCGACGCCGGCGTGGAATGGGACCCCGCGGCCAACCGCGTCGAGATCGACTCCGCCGAACGATCGGACGCGAAGCCCCTTACCTGATCGGCGACCCGCGGAGCCGTGCGCTACAATACGGGGCAGGCGCGGCAGACGCATGCGCCCCCCTCCCATGAATCTCACACTCCTTTCCGCCGTGCTTCTGCCAATGACGACGGCTCTTCAAACG
>DASWVS010000027.1:0-5256 GCA_036401135.1 Fimbriimonas sp. | reverse complement strand
CGGGGGGCGGACGTCCTGCTTCGGATCGGCGCGGTTCCGGTGGGAGAGGCGGATCGGCCGAAGGACCCGCCGGTGATCCGGAGCGTTCGGCTCATTCCGGCAGCGCCGTACGGGAGTGGACCGGCACCGTTGAGCCGACCGTCGCGCGGGTAAACCCGCCGACACGGGGGCGCAGTCGCCGCCGGGGTCGGCGGCGCTACGGGCTTCGGTAGTTCGATACGAACACCGTCGGATCCACGTCCGCGTGGCCGGTCTCCCTCTCGAACTTGGAAACCTTGGCGTAGATGCGCTTGACCGCCGCATCGATGTACGTGAAATCGATCCCTTCGAAGATCGCGGTCTCTCGGAGGTTTCCGTCCTCGTCGGGGACGAGGCGGCCGCGTTTGATGCCGGTCTCCAAGGCTTTGCGGTTCTCGACGCCGAGGTTCTCGAGCGCGATCTGGACCACATCGCGCGCGTGTTCGCGGGGGCCATAGATGCCGGCCCTATAGACGATCTCGCTGAATTCGTCGTAGTCGGGGATCAACGGACCGGCAGGCATCGCGAAGTACTTGATCACGTCGTGCATCGCCTGGATCGCCTCGGCCGGATAGTAGTAGAGGTAGAGGCGGGCGCCCTCGAGGAAGAAGTTGTAGTGGGCAGCCTCGTCGACGGCGATCGTCGACGCGATCTTCACCAGCTCGGGGTCGGCGTCGTTCGCGAACTGGGGCTTGTCGCTCTGGCCGCGGGCGATCACGGCGGTGTTCAGGTAGTTCAGCTGGGTCGCCCGCTCCTGGAAGACGGTGTAGAAGATCATGTGCACGGGGTCCTCCCATGGCACGTTCCACTCCTGGCCGCGCAGGAGGCCCATGTAGTTCTTCAGCCATTCGGGGGTGCGCCTTTCGCTAAAGAGGACGGCGTTGTACCAGAGGTCGGCGTGCTTCTCCTCTTCGGAGCCCCATCGGAGGTGGAAGTGGGACCTTCCGTGGCTGCGGCGGATCACCTTCATGAGGGAGGTGACGTAGTCGGGGACGTACTGCTCCACCGCGAAGAACCCCTCGAGAATCCGGTTCATCTCGTAGGAGTGGTCTTTGCGGAAAGCGCGCCAGTCGAAGTCCCTGTCCGGGTTCCAGTTACGGTGGTCCTGGGAGCGTGCGACATACCATCGGTAGAGGCCGAGCATGCCGCGCTCGATCAGGCGGTCCTTTTCCTGACGGCTGAGAAGTCCGACGGGGATTCTCGGGCGGTCGTCCTCGATCTGTCGGACGACGCTCGATTCGGGCGCAACGAGAGGGTCCTGCATAAGCTCCTTGTTCGGGCGATCCATCGAGCCGGGGTGTTCGGCCCGGGTGCCGTTTCAGCTTCTACGAGACGCAGGGGCGCTCGGGGGGTCTGAGAAAACTGGGACCTCGGCCGATTAGGGGTTCTGCAGGCCCGGGGCGGTTAGGACTCCGCTGAGGATGGAAGGTGCGTATGTGGGGGGGCTTAGGAAATAGACTGGAAGACAAGAGATCCTATGGCACAACCCGTCACCATTCTCGGTCAGCCTTCCTATCGCATCGCCAGCGGCCGAGCGGAAGCGTTCGTCACCGTAAAGGGAGGGCAGGTCGCGCCGGTCACTTTCAATCTTGGGGGTCGCGAGGTACGGCCTTTCCACGTCGCCCCGTGGGCGGAAGAGGGACCGACGGGCGAGCCGCCGATCATCGATGTCCTGAGAGGCGACTTTTTCTGTATGCCGTTTGGTGCGAACGAAGCGCCGTTCGGTAGCGAAAGGCATCCGATCCATGGGGAGACGGCGAACGAGGCGTGGGAGCTCGTTTCCATCGATCGAAATTGGATCCGGATGAGATTGGAGACCAAGATCCGTCCCGGGGAGGTACTCAAAGAGCTCACCCTCGGCGACCATGCGGTCTACTCTCGCCATACCCTCAGCGGGATGTCCGGGCCCATGAGCTTCGGGCACCATGCGATGCTCCGTTTCGAATCGGAAGGGCGTCTCTCCACCAGCCCGATCGCGTTCGGACAGGTCTACCCTTACGAGTTCGAGAGCCCGGCGAAAGGGGGCTACAGTTCGCTGAAGCAAGGGGCCTACTTCTCTTCCCTGTCCTCCGTTCCTTCCGCCACCGGCGGGGTTGCCGATCTGACTCGCTATCCGGCCCGCGAGGGCTTCGAAGACCTGGTTATGGTGTTGTCGGAACGGGAAACGGACCTCGCCTGGACGGCGGTCGTCTTCCAAGATGAGGGCTACCTCTGGGTTTCGTTGAAGGACCCGAGGGTTCTTCCCGCGACCGTTCTGTGGCACTCCAACGGCGGTCGGCATTATGCACCATGGTCCGGCCGGCACCGGAGGGTGCTTGGGATCGAGGAGGTCTGCTCCTACTTCCACACCGGGCTCGCCGAATCGGCGGCGGAGAACGAAGTCTCGAGAGCCGGGTACCGCACTTACCACGATCTGGATCCGGATCGGCCTTTGGAGGTTGGGACGATCATGGCGGTCGCGGAGGTGCCGGACGGATTCGAGCGCGTTCTCGCTGTTCGTCGGTCCGAAGGGGGCGCACTCCTGACGGGAGCCGGAGGGATTCAGATCGAGCTTCCGCTGGACATGGGCTTCCTGAGCGGTTAGGCGGAACGGTGTTCTCCTAATCGACGTTCGTCAGCGGAAAGACCTTGTTCGGGCGGTGTTCGCGCCGCATGAGGTCCTGCGCTTTTTTCACGAGGTCGGGCTGGGCGTCGGCAACGTCCTTCGTCTCACCCGGATCCTGTTCAAGGTCATAGACCTCGATCTTCTCGGGCTCCTTCGCCAAGTTCGGCCGGATCGCCTTGAACCTGCCGAAGATCACCGCCTGTTGCCCGGGTCCTTCGGCAAACTCGAAGTAATGGGCCTCTCGCGGCCTGAACGGTCTGCCAAGAAGCGAGGGGAGAAAGCTTAGACCGTCGGTCTTCGGAGGCTTGACCCCGGCTGCTGCGCAGAGCGTCGCCAGCGAGTCATAGCCGGCTGCCGGCGAATGGCTCGTCGAACCGGCGGGTATCCGCCCTGGCCAGGCGGCCAGGAATGGGACTCGGATGCCGCCCTCGTACAGGCTCCGCTTGCCCTCGCGAAGAGGGCCGTTCGATTCGAAGTGGCGGAAATCGGCCCCGCCTTCGACGGCGGCGCCGTTGTCGGACGTGAAGACGATCAGAGTGTTGTCGGCGACCCCGGCTTCGGCGAGGGATTTGCGAACCTCGCCGACGGTGTGATCGAGATAGGCGACCATCGCCGCATAGGTCGCCCGGGGGCGTGAGGTGGGAAGATAGCCGCTCTGCCCCAGATAAGGCTCGGAGTCCCATCCCCGTGGAAACCGGTCGATCCACTCGGCCGGCACCTGGAGCGACACGTGAGGGAGCGTAGGCGCATAGTAGAGGAAGAACGGCCGCGTACGGTTTGCTCGGATGAACCGTCGACACTCCTCCAACATCAGCGCCGGGGCGTAGTCCTTCCCCGTGAACCGGTCCAGATACTCCTGGTCGGTCGAGAGGGGCCCGCCGATCCTTTGGTGCGCCACGAAGGGGCGATTGCCCGCGAGGATCTCCGGCTGGTGGTTCCGCCACAGATACGCCGGGTGATGGTTGTGAGAGCGACGCTGGCAAAGGTAGCCGTAAAACTCGTCGAATCCGTGATCCATCGGCGTCTCGCCGGGTTCGGGGCCGCCAAGGCCCCACTTGCCGATCATGCCGGTACGGTAGCCGGCGCCCCGCAGCAGCTCGGCGAGAGTCGTCTCGTCGCGGGGCAGCGGGTACTGGCCTTCCTTCGCGTTCAGGCTCGAGTCGCCAGCCTCCTTGTTGCCCCGGATCGCGGCGTGGCCCTGGTGCTGCCCCGTCAGGAAGGAGCAGCGGGTCGGGGCGCAGACGGGGCTCGGCGCGTAGAAGCGCGTCAGCCTGACGCCGTCTGTCGCAAGGGCGTCGAGGTGGGGGGTCGGGATGCGAGCCTGGCCGTAGCAGCCAAGGTCGCCATATCCAAGGTCGTCCGCCATCACGTACACGATGTTGGGGGCTGCGGCGAAACCCATCGCGCCGGCGAGAATCGGCATCATTCCACGTCCATGTTACATGTCCGGAGGACGGACCGGGCGAAACCAAGGGAACCTCTCGGCCCCGAAGCCTATCTAAGGTCGGGTAAGGGGGATGAGGCGGTGACCAAAGGGACCTTGACGCGCTCGAACCTGAGCGACCTCCTGAATCCCGAATCTTTCCTATGGGCGACCGGCATCGAGGACACGTTCGTTTTCGATCCGCATAAGGTGACAGGCAGGATCCTCGACGAATACGAACTAACCGAACACTACGAGCGGTGGCAGTGCGATCTCGAACTGGCATCGGAGCTCGGGGTACCGTTCATCCGGTACGGCATCCCCTGGTATCGGCTGAACCCGGCACCCGGCGCGTGGCGCTGGGACTTTGCCGACGCCACCCTGGGGAAACTTCTGGACCTCGGAATCGAGCCGATCGTGGACCTCGTGCACTATGGGACGCCCGAATGGATGCAGGGGAGCTTCCTGCATCCGCAGTACCCCGAGCACGTGGCGGAGTACGCGGCTCGCGTGGCCGAGCGCTATGCGGGCCGGATCCATTGGTACACCCCTCTCAATGAGCCCCGCGTGACCGCCTGGTACTGCGGGCAGCTTGGATGGTGGCCTCCCTACCAGCGCGGGGACCGCGGTTTCGCGCGCGTGCTGCTCAGCGTCTGCGAGGGGATCGTCCGGACGCATCGGGCGCTTCAGGCGGTGGACGCGGAGATCGTCAACTGCCATGTCGACGCCACCGACTACTACACCAGCACCGAGGATCGGGACCGGCCCTTGGCCGAGTGGAAGCAGCAGCTCGTGTTTCTGCCCCTCGACCTGGTGACGGGCATGGTCGATAGGGATCATCCCTGCTACGAGTGGCTGCTGAAGCATGGAGCAAGCGTCGAGCAGCTGGGTTGGTTCGAAGGGAACGCAGTCGTCCCGGACGTGATCGGGCTGAACATGTATCCGATGTTCACCAACAAGGTGGTTACGCGGAACGCGGCGGGACGCAGGACCCGGATGATCCGCGGCAAGCCTTCGCTCGTTACCGATTTGGGGAAGCTCTACCACGCGCGCTACGGGCGGCCTTTGATCATCAGCGAGACGGCTTCGGACGGGACGGTCGCGCAACGAAGCGCCTGGCTGCAGGGATCGCTGGAGCATGTGCGCGCCCTGCGGGAAGACGGCGTCCCGATGGTGGGCTACACCTGGTGGCCGATGTTCTCGCTCGTCG
>DASWVS010000026.1:0-8785 GCA_036401135.1 Fimbriimonas sp. | reverse complement strand
TTCGACCTTTGACTGAAGTTGGAGACGTCGAACAGACGCCGGTCGCCTTTGCTGATGGTTTGGCGGCCGAGGGAGTAGGCCCCTTCTTTGCGCTTCAACTCGAGGTAGCCGAGGAACAGGTCGCTCGAGTCGTGGCTGTTGTTCCCGCTCGGGCGGAAGAACCACTCGTGGCTGTACTGGTAGCGGAACGACCCGGAGAGGGTTTTACCGTCGGAGACGTCGAAACCGGCGCGGTACCGCTGTTCGAACACGCTTCGGTCGTCGGAAGCGGAAGCCGTGAAGTCCGGCTCCAGACGGCGTTCGAACCGTCCCCGGTATTCAAAGGCCGGTTTGAATTGTAACTCAGGAATATCTACAAGCATAGAGATCGTTTACAGTTAGCAACGAATGATCGTATCCATTCGTAGCTGTAACAGCTGTTACATTATAATCGACGATATCCGTTTCTTTGGCAAAAAAACGGAGAACCGGGTACATACACCGTCAGATGCCCACTCCGTGGACGTTGCTCGTGTATCGCATCCCCTCGCAGCCTTCGAAACTGAGGCTGAACGTTTGGCGGAAGCTGGCCTCGCTGGGCGCCCTTTACCTTCAGGACGCGGTGTGCGTCCTCCCCAGCCGGCCCGATACCGACGACGCCTTCCGCGACGTCTACCGCACGATCGTGGAAAGCGGCGGCTCAGGTTTTCTGTTCGAGTCGAAGATTCTTGAACCCGCGGACGAGGAGCAGGTCGTTGAGGGCTTTCGCAAGCTCTCCGACGATCGCCTGACGACGATCCAGGGAAGGCTTGACGCGACTCTGGAGATGCTTTCGGGCAAAGTGGGGCTTGCCGACCTGGAAGTGGCCGAGGAGTCGCTAAAGCGCGAGCGGGTCGCCTACCTGAGGGCGCAGTCGATCAGCTATATGGGTGGGACCAAGGAAGCGGAGGTGGAATCCCGGCTACGACGCCTGCAGCAGTCGCTGGATTCGATCCGCGACGCGATCCTCGGCTAGACCTATTGGTCCTTCAGCATGTCGCGCAGGCGGCGCCGCTGGGCAAGCGCGCGGAGCTTCTTGATCGCCTGCACCTCGATCTGGCGCACCCGCTCCCGCGAGAGCTTGAGCTCCTTCGCGATGTCCTCCTGGAGCGGCGTTTCGCTGCCGTCGAACCGGAACCGCCGGAGCATCACCCGCTGCTCGCGCTCGTTCAGCTCGAGGAGGATCCGGTGGAGCTCTTCGATCAGTTCCTGGGTGAGGACCAACTCCTCCGGGTCGGCGTTGCTGGTGTCCTTGATCAAGCCGCCGAGGGTCATCCCGCCGCTGTCGCCGACCGTCATGTCCAGCGACAGCAGGTCCTGGGACGACTGGAGGAGCGTCAGCAGCTTCTTCGGGCTCACTCCGATCGCCGCCGCAAGCTGCTCGGTGGTCGGTTCCTGTCCGATCTCCCTCATCAGGCGCTGTCGCTCTTTTTCGACTTTTCGCAGCGATTGGGAGACATGGGCGGGAAGTCGGATCGCCTTGGATTTGTTGTCGATCGCCCGGCCGATGGCCTGCCGGATCCAGTGCGTGGCGTAGGTGCTGAAGCGGAACCCCTTGTCCGGGTCGAAGCGCTCCGCGGCCTGCATGAGTCCGATGGCGCCCTCCTGGATGAGGTCTTCGAGCGGAATGGAGCGGTTCCGGTAGGTCTTTGCGATATTGATGACGAGGCGCATGTTCGCCTCGATCAGCTTCTGCTTGGCGTTCTTGTCGCCCTGCTGCACGGCGCGCGTCAGCGACACCTCCTCCTCGGGAGTGAGCAGGGGGGTTTGGGTCAGACGGCTGAGGTAGCTGGGGATCCCGTCTTCGTGGTCCGACATATGCGGATTCGCGCTCATTCAGATGTCCTATACGGACGACCAATTGCAAACGGACGAGGGGCCGTGAGCGTTTCGTCGCCTCTTTTGCCGATTCGCGGTCCGTCGGCCCCGATAGGCCGGCCCGCGCAACTCCCTGTGTCTGCTTACTACTACTGCGTGGAGTTCTTAAAGAGTTCTATTTTAGTGGCGATGATTCTACCGAAAGCGTCGCGATAGTAAGATACGTCACTTCGAGCCCCTACGACAATATCCCCCGGCCCGCCTCGAACGAACTTGGTCTTGTCGTTGTACGTGATGTGGAGCCGAAAACCGTCCCGGTCAACGTCGAAGATTCGGTAGATCGGGACGTGTCCGGTCACCGTGCCGCGGATCGAGCCTTGTTTCTCGAGTTTCAGCGGCTTCGGTTTTGGTTTTTTCGTTTCCTTACTCTTAGACGCGGCCGCCGCCGGCTTGTCACTCAGCGACACGAGCCACGTGTCGAGCGTGGGGAGCGTCCGGCCTTTGGCGTAGACCTTCGTCCCTTCCTTCAGGTCGGCTGCGGTCTTGGCTTCTCCGACCGCGATGTCGCTCTTGGCGGTGGCGCGGTAGCTGAACTCGGCGCCGTCCGCGAACTTCAGAGTGACGTAGCGGGCGTCGACCTTCGAGACCGTTCCCGACATCGGTTCTTTTCGTATCTTGTCGAGCCAGGCGAAGGTGGGACGGTCGGCCATTTCACGCACAACGGTCGGTGCCGCATCGGTCTTGAGCCTGACCTTCACGAGGTCGCCGACTTTGAACGCCTCCCTCTTGGCAGGCGCTTTGGACTTCCAGAACCGGGTCGCCGACTCGTCCTCGACCGCCAAAGGCTCCGTTCCGATCTTCAGGATGAACCCTCGATCGTTGATCTCGGCGATCGAAGCCTCGACCAGCTGGGTTTCGGCGTAGGCAATGGCAGACGAGAGAAGCCACAAAGCCGACAGAACACGCGCACAATAGAGCAAGGCCGCACCTCCATGAACGAGCAAACATTCGTCGATCGACGGCAGACGGACTGGGTTCGTCTCACCCAGCTCTGCGATCTCGCCGACCGGAGCCCCACGAAGCTGTCGCCCGATGAGATGCGCGAGTTCGTTCGGCTCTACCGCCGCGTCTCGACCGATCTCGCTGTCGCTCGCACACGCACCACCAGCCTACCACTTGTCGAATATTTAAACGACATTGCGGGCCGCTCCTACGCGATCCTGTACCGATCCGAACGAAAGCCGCTACGACCGGCGCTGCGCTCTTCGATCGCGCTCGCCGCCCAGACGGTTCGGAAGCTGCGCGCTTTCGTCCTCGCGAGCGCGGTCCTTTTCTTCGGTTCGGGCCTTCTCGCGTACGGGCTCATGTCGGCGGTGCCGGATACTCGTGACTTCTTCGTCCCGCCCGGCGCCGAAGAGCTGTTTCGACACTGGAAGAGCGGCGAGTTCAAGCCGAGAGGAAGCGCGGAAGACATCATGATGGCCGGCTTTTATGCGAGCAACAATCCCCGGGCGGCGATCGTGACGGCGGCGCTGGGAGCGGGGACCTTCGGCATCGGTTCGCTTTGGATGCTCGTTCAGAACGGCAACATGCTGGGAGCCCTTGCCAAGGAGGTCCAGTCGGTGGGCAACCTCGACTTCCTCCTGAGCTCCATCGCGCCCCACGGGGTTCCGGAGCTCAGTGGCATCGTGATCGCGGGGGCGGCGGGCCTGCTCTTCGGATGGGCTCTGATCAACCCGGGCCGTCGGACGAGGGGCGACGCTCTGAGGGCGGTGGGCAGGGACGGCATGGTCCTGATCCTCACTTCGGTCGTCCTCATGTTCATCGCCGCGCCGATCGAGGCGTTTTTCAGCTTCAACCCGGTCGTTCCGGGATGGCTGAAAACCTCCGTGGCGCTGTTGGAGATCGGGGCCTGGGCCTTCTTCTGGGTCGGCTACGCCCGGTCGCCCGAGGAAGCGACTGCCGTGGACTCAGCCTGAAGGAGCCGGTTCAACTCGATCCCAATTCGGTGCGGGGAGAAGCGCATGCAGAGGCTTTCGCATCCCTCGCGGCCGAGCCATGACAGTTTTGGGCGGTCTGCAAGGTTCAGGATCGCTTCCGAGAGCAGCCGTGGATCCTCGGCGTCCACCGTGACCACCGCCGGGGTGAACGTCGCGAGTTCGGTGAAAAAGCCTTGGGCGCTCGCCACCACCGGGCGTCCGTGCGAGAGCGCTTCGAGGGCGGCGATGGCTCGGGATTCATGCAGGCGGCTCGGTAGGCAGACGAGGTCGCACCGCCCGTAGAACTCTCGTTTTTGCGAGGGGCTGAGTTCGCCAAGGAACTGTACGTTCGGCGGCGCGGTTGCTCGCACCTGTTGCTCGAACGCGGGCTCTAAGGTACGCCCCGCCACCAAAAGGCGCATCTCCGGTAGGAATCGCATAGCCTCGACAAGGCGGTCCAAACCCTTGGCGCGGCGAATCGAGGAAAGGCACCCGATCGTAAGCGGGCTTTCCAGAGGAGACGGCAACAGGTCCGGGACGACCGGATGAGCCACGACCGAGCAGGCATCGATCTCCAGAAAGGCACGCATCCGTTCGGAGTAGCCCTTTGAGGGTGCGACGAAGCCGTCGACGGAAGGCGCCGCCTTTCGGATCAGCGAGATCGCCTCGGACCTCCAAGGTTCCGGCAGTTCTTCGATGAAACCGTCTTCTCCCTGCACCTGGCACACGATCCTCGCCTTCGTTTGGCGCTTCAGCGCCGGGGCCATGCACGCGAGCATGCTGTTCGGGAGGATCACCACGTCGGGAGACGATTCGGCGACGAGGTGCGCCGTTCGCTCCATCTCCCTGCCATGCCGGCCATTCGTCCCTTTGAGAACCGACACCGTCATCCTCGCCAGGTCGCGCGGGTGGGTCTGAATGGCAAACCCGGTCGCCCATTGGACGAGCCGCGGGTGGTCGAGCCAGCTCCACGACCAGCCGATCGTGTCGCGGAGGTAGGCGCCGATCCCGCCGAAACTCAGCGGGCGGAGAGGCAGCCCGTCGCCGTCCTCGAGCTTGAGCGGCGTGTAGACGGGATAGATCGAAACCTCGTGGCCCAGGGAGGATAGCAGCCGGGACATCGCGACGTCCCGGCTGCACGCCCCGCAGTACATCGGGCCGGCTCCGGCAACGATCAGGGCGACCCGCATGCCTTCCTAGCGGAGGCTCCAACCCCCGCTCTCGTCCTGGTACGGGATCCCTTCGATCTCGCGGCGGCCGGCGTAGGGCCCCTGGCTGGTGATCTTCCACGCGAGGATCGGCGTCCGGTCGAGGGCGAGCCCCCCGAGTTGACGCCCATCGGAAGCGCTGTCCGCTTTGACCGACAGCGTCCCCGCGTGGCCGTCGGCCCAGACGGTCGTCAGGCGGGATCGGTGCCGCGGCTGAACGGGCATCTGGTAGGTGACGAAGTTCGCCGATCCGCCCGTCAGGGCGATGGTCGCCTCGGCGAACGCCGCCGTGTCGGCGGGGAATCCAACCTCGGACCCCTGCGTCACCGGCCTCCCCGTTTGTCCCGTATAGGGGTTGACGAGGAAGTTCGGGTCGCCGACGTCGATCAGGCTGAAGTTCGGCTGGTAGCTCATCTTCGTCACGTTCGGCGAGGAGGAACAGGGGGCCGGGTAACCGAGCAGCTGCGAGCCGGCGGCGTAGTCGAGAGGCCTTGGATCGCTCGGGCAGACCACCAGTTGGGCGCTCTTCTGGTAGGGCTGGACCGCCTGGAACGAGCTCATGATGCAGAATCCGGACTCGCCGGCGGCGCCGTAGAACGTGATCGGGTACGTGTCGTCGTGGTCGTTGACGTAGAGCGTCAAGCCCGTGCCCATCTGCTTGAGGTTGCCGAGGCAGCCGGTCGCTTTCGCCGCATCCTTGGCCTGGGCGAACACGGGGAAAAGGATCGCCGCGAGGATCGCGGTGATGGCGATCACGACGAGGAGCTCGATGAGTGTGAAACCGCGACGCATAGGCACCTGCCCCATTGTCTCGCCCAACCGCCCCATTAGGTTGAGGTGATTTCCGCTGACCCTCATTTCACCGACAGCCATCGCGCCCCGAAAAGCCGCAAAATGAAGCCACCATGGGCAGGAATGGCCCGCTTTGGGTTGAGCTCGGGTTGCCATCGCTCGCAGCGGTCGCGGGGCTCGGCGTCCTCGGCGTCTGGGTGCGCAGCTACTACGCGCCGATCGTTGTCGCGCCGCGCCCCTTGAACGTCGCCAAACCTACTGCCGCGCCGACCCAGGAACCACCTCCGCGGTCTCTTTCCCCCACCTCCCGTCAGCCTGCGGTACAGGCGACACCAGCCGTGGCCCTGGCAACCGAAGTGCCGGGCTCTTGGCCATCGTTTCGCGGTCCGGACCGGGACAACGTGGCCAAGGACGCGAAGATGCCCGGCGGCATCCAGGATCTGAAAATGCTCTGGGAAGTGCCGCTTGGCGAAGGCTATGCGGGACCCGCCGTTGCCAAAGGGCGCGTTTTCGTGCTCGACTACGACGCGGCCGGGAAGCAGGACCTTCTCCGATGCTTCTCCCTCGCCGACGGGAAGGAGCTGTGGCGCAACGGCTACCCGGTCGAAATCAAGCGCAACCACGGTATCTCGAGGACGGTCCCCGCGACCGACGGCGAGGTCGTCGTCAGCCTCGGCCCGAAGTGCCATGTCCTGGCAGCGGACGTCCGGACGGGAAAGACGCTGTGGTTCGTGGACCTCGTCAAGGAATACGGGACGACCGTGCCGGAATGGTACGCCGGGCAATGCCCGCTCATCGACGACGGGAAGGTGATCCTGGCCCCGGCGGGAAACGCCCTGCTCGTGGCGCTCGACCTTCGTACGGGCAAGCCGCTTTGGAAGACTCCCAATCCCCAGGGTTGGAAAATGACCCACACGAGCATCGCGACAGCGACCGTCGAAGGGGAGCGCCAGTACGTGTACGCGGGCAGCGGGGGCGTCGCGGGCGTGTCGGCAAAGGACGGGGCCCTTCGCTGGGAAACGACCGAATGGACGGTCAACACCGCGACCGTCCCGACGCCGGTCCCGATGGAGGCCGGCCGGTTGTTCCTGTGCGGAGGATACAACGCCGGATCCATGCTCCTTGCCCTCTCCAAGACGGGCGCGAAGGTCGCGTCGAGGATCGCCCCGGAGGTCTTCGGATCGGACCAGCAGACGCCGGTGTACTTCAAAGGCAGCCTCTACGGCGTCGCTCCGG
This sequence comes from Fimbriimonas sp., assembly GCA_036401135.1. Lineage (GTDB taxonomy): Bacteria > Armatimonadota > Fimbriimonadia > Fimbriimonadales > Fimbriimonadaceae > Fimbriimonas. Next base: position 1,734 of record DASWVS010000026.1, on the reverse strand, counting down.
GGGGAGAGTTGGTCTGCCTGTCTCCCGAGGGCAAGCGCCGATGGTCGAGCGGGACCAAGGCGAGGTTCGGGCTCGGCCCTTACCTGGTCGCCGACGGGATGCTGATTCTCATGAACGACTCGGGAGCGATGACGATCGCCGAAGCGTCCGACGAGGGCTACCGGCCTCTCGGGTCCATCCAGGTCCGCCAGGGCCGGGAGTCCTGGGGGCCGATGGCGCTGGCGGGGAATCGCCTGCTGGTCAGGGATATCGAGAGCATGGCGTGCATCCAATTGGGGGCGGGATGATGGAAGAACGAAAACTCAGCCGAGTGGAACTGCTCAAAGGCGGCCTGGCCGGTCTGACCTTGTTGACGGTGGCAGGATGTAAAGAGCCGCGTCAGGAAGCCCGGGTTGAAGAGGCTCCGATCGACCCCTCGATTCCCCGATACCGTGAAACCGGCCGATTCGACGCCGGATTCCGTTGGGCCCGAGGGATCGCCGCGTCCGCGGGAGCGCTGTACCTGGCCGGCGACATGTCGGTGAAGCGGTTCGTCGGAGGGAAGGCCGACACCGTTCAGGAGATGAACGACGCGGTGCAGGCGGTGGCGGTCGGAGAGGACGGCCGCGTTTTCGCCGCCACCAGCGACCGGGTCTTGCCGGTGGACGGCGGGCCCTGGGAGAGCCTGGGACCCCGGGCCCGGATCGTCTCGCTCGCGGCTGCCGGAGGGTTGGTGTACGCCGCAGACGCCGGCAACCGCGCCGTCGTCGTCTACGACCGGGGCGGCAGGCTCGTCCGCCGGATCGAGGGCTTCATCGTCCCGAGCCCCTACTTCGGCGTCGCCGCCGCTCCCGATGGGGACGTGTGGATCTCCAACCCAGGCCGCCACCAGGTGGAGCGTTACTCGCCCGAGGGCGAGCGGTTGACTCAGGTTGGTTCCCAGGGGCAGGAGATCGGCGCTTTCTGCGGATGCTGCAACCCCGGGCCCATCGCTCTGGCGGGCAACGGAAACCTGGTCACCAGCGAGAAAGGGATCCCGAGGGTCAAAGTACTCTCCCCCGAGGGACGCCTGCAGGCGCTCGTCTCCACCGACTTCAACGTTCAGGCGGCGGGGCTGGACGTGGCCGTCGACGGGCAGCGGATCTATGTGCTCGACCCGTGGGAGGGCGCGGTTCGCGCGTTTGAGCCCGCATGACCCGGCGAGAGTTCCTCAAATCGATCGGCAGGTGGAGCTTCGGTTCCGCGCTCGTCGGGACGGCGGCAGCGATGGCGAATCGCGAAAAGTGCTCGAACCGCGGCATCTGCTCGGGCTGCGGCCGTTCGTCAAGCTGCGTCTTGCCCCAGGCGATGACCTATCGGGAGGCGACGCGGCTTGGCTGAGCGCTCGCGCCGGGAGTTCCTCGTGGAAGGCGTGCGGCTGGCGGGGCTCGCGGGTACGAGCTTCCTTCTGGGTGGGCTCGCCACAAGGTCCCAGGCTGCGACCACCGTTTGGCAGATCGATCCCGAGAAATGCACCCAGTGCGGACTTTGCGCCACCTCCTGCGTTATCGAGCCGTCGGCGGTCAAATGCGTCCATGCCTACGCCCACTGCGGCTACTGCCAGCTCTGTTTCGGGTTGTTCCGAGATAAGCGAACCGGCGACACCACCACCGCCGAGAACGCCCGGTGCCCGACCGACGCGATCAGCCGGACCTTCGTCGAGGACCCCTACCACCAGATCAGCGTCGACGAGAACGCGTGCATCGGCTGCGCGCT
>DASWVS010000025.1:0-5231 GCA_036401135.1 Fimbriimonas sp. | reverse complement strand
GGGGACGAAAGGGACGAGATGGGCCGGATGGGCCGATGGGTCGTCGAGCAGAAGTTCACGCTCAACGAGATGGTCCAGCGGTTCGAAAAGGTCTACGCAGAGGCCGTGGCCTAGCCCGCGTAAGGCTCGCCGCCGAGCCGGTTCCGGATCTCTTCGCGCCGCTGGGGCGTGCTGTCGATCAGTTCGAACAGGCGCTGGGGTTCGACGGGGTGGTCGAAGGACTGGGCGCTTCTCCCGTCTTTGGCGATGAGCACGGCGCGGAACTCCCCCTTTCGGCACTCGAACCTTTCCCGGAGCGTGCTCGTGCCCAGAAGTTTGATCGGCTGGTTGTCCAGCGTGGCGCTGCCCTTTTCGAAAACCTCGAGAACGACGATATCGCGGTCGAGGATCCCTTCCATCTGACCCGCCAGGAGCTCCCATTGCTCTTGCCGGTCCGGGTCGCTCGCGGTCGTCGCGAAGAGCACCAAAACACGGTTCCGGTTGCGGAACGATTCGACGCTGAGCTGTCGGGGTTTCTCCACTGTCCTTACCTCTCCGGCAATTGCAACACAGGTGCTAGCGATATGACGAAGGCGATGATGATCGTGTTCATCTCGAGTCGGAGGCCCCGACCTCTTTCTCCACCTGGATATCGATACCTCTCTTTCGTAACGCGTCGAGCATCGTGCCGCCAGAAATCGCAGTTTCGTAGGGCACCGCGCCCTTGCGGATCCGGCCGTTCGCGATCTCGATCGCCACGATCGCGGTCGAGAAACCGGTCAGCCGCTCCATCGCGGTGAAGCCGGTCGCGTCGTCGTGGTAGTCGATGATGGTGGCCATCATCTGCGACGGCGCTCCTTCCTTCACTCCTCGGCCGATGGCATGGGTCACGACGAGGTCCCTGTCTTCGGGATCCCTGAGCTTCTCTCCCATGAGGCGGCAGAAGACTTCGAACGGGGCGACTCGCCCCCCGGGGAACTCGAGCTTCTCTTCATCCCAAAACCCAAAGTCGTGGAAGATGCGCATCAGGGCACAGTGACCCGGGTAGCGGAGGGTCTTGTACTCGTAGTTCCGGACTCTGTCCCTGAAGGTGAACGGTGCGGTGCTGGTGCCGCTCGAGGTGGTGAACGCCTCCAGCACGCCGAGCGTCGGGACCTCGATAGTTTCAAGCTCCGCGAGGGTCTCGAGGCGAACCACCTCGTGATCCCGGATCGCGATCGCCTCGTCGACATACTCGCCGACCAAACCTTCGATCGAAAACCGGAGCGCGTAGTTGAAGGGAGGCTTCGGGTTCTGAGGCAGGCCGCCGCAAAAGAGCCGGACATCCGTCACCTCGTCCAACTCCTCCATGAACCACACCGCGAGGCTGTTCACCAGCCCCGGCGCAAGGCCGGTGTCGGGAACGAACGTGATCCCCCGTTCCCGCAACTCCTGGTCTCGCCCTAGGGTCTTCAGCGTCACGTCGGTGTCGTTGCCCATATCGAGGACGCTGACCCCGGCCTGGAACGCACCCTCTTCGACCGTCGCATGGAGCTTGTACGGAACGCAGCTGAGGACGACGTCGGCGGTTCCCACGGCTTTGGCAACGGCGGCAACGTCCGACGCGTCGAGCCGGAGGCTCTCGCAAACGTTCGATTCCGATAGTCGGTTGACACGGTCGGCGCTTTTGCGGGCCGCCTCTCCGTCGATGTCGGTCAGAACGATGCGTCCGGCGTTTCCGAACCGCGCAAGGTCGTAGGCCGCCGCCGTGCCCTGCATCCCCGCGCCGACGACGAAGTACGTCTTGCTCCCATCCATCACTCCGCTATTCTGCCACTTCGCGAACGATCGCCGGATCGGTATACTGTCCGTTCAAAGGTGCCGTGCCCAAGTGGCCTAAGGGGTCGGTCTGCAAAACCGATATTCGGCGGTTCGAATCCGCCCGGCACCTCCAAACGTCTTGAATCAAGACATGGCGCCGCGTCAGACACTTCTCGAACGCTCGGATCGCGTCCACGGCGCGCTCGGGGTTGTTGCTCCTCCGCCCATCCACATCGAGACGCCCACGTTCCAAGGGAGCCTCGCGACGCTTTTCCTGTTCGTCAAGGATCATCGCGTCGATCTGATGGACGTGCCGCTGACTCCCGTCTGCGAGGCCTATTTCACCTACCTTCTGGCGAACGCCGACGCGAACCTCGACGAAGCGGCCGCCGCGCTCGCGGCGCTGGCGTACCTGCTTGAGCGCAAGGCGTTCATGCTGCTGCCGGTTCCCGAGGAGGACATCGAACTCGAGGAGCCGTTCGTACTTCCCGATCCTTCGGTCCAGGAGTTCGGCTTGGCGATGGAGGTTCTGCGCGCGTGGCAGGAGGAGAGAGAGGGGATCTTCTTCCGCTCTTCCGAGGCGGGCCCGAACCCGTACGAGCTACCGTACCGGCTGAAGGATGTCAAAGCTTCCGACCTATCGCTCGCGTTCGCCCGTCTCCTTCACCGCGCCGAAGACGAGCTGGATCGGCCGACCGGCAAAGCCAGGCGCTCGCTGACGGAGATGATGAAAGAAGTCCTTATCGCGGTGTGCCATGAGTGGAGGACGGTCGAAGAGCTCGTTCGCGAGAGGTTGACCCGAACGGAGGCCGTCTACTGGTTCCTCGCCCTACTGGAACTCGTCCGGCTGGGACAGGTGGTGGTCCAACTGCACCAGGACGAGGTTCGCTTCGCCCGCGCATGAACACCTCGGCCGACCTCGTCCACGCGCTCCTCTTCGTTGCCGACTCTCCGGTGCCCGCGGAAAACCTTGCGCGCGCGCTCTCGCTGACCGAGGGACAGGTCGATCAGGCGATCGAAATCCTTGCGGAGCGGCTGGAACGGGAGGGGCCGATCCAGTTGGTGAGGTTGGCGGGCGGCTTTCAGTTGAGCACCAAACCCGCCTACGCCGAGGTGGTCGCCTCGTTCCTCAAACCCCAGCGACAGCGCTTGAGCCGGAGCCTGATGGAGGTCCTGGCGGTGGTCGCCTACCGGCAGCCGATCACGGGGGCGGAGATCGACGAGGTCCGGGGCGTTCAGAGCGACCACTCGGTGCGCGCGCTGATGGAGCGCAGGCTGATCCGAGAAGTCGGGCGAAGGTCCACCCCGGGGCGCCCGATCCTTTACGGCACGACGGAGCAGTTCCTTCATCAGTTCAATATGGACAGGCTGGAGCAGCTGCCCGAGGTCGTTGCAGCGCTCGATTCGACAGACGGCGAACGGGACAATTTGGCCGCGTTGGTCCGGCAGCCGGACCGGTCTCGGGTATCACCGAACCCATGAGCGAAGCGCGCGTCAGGTCCCTCTTCAAGAAAACGTTCGGCAAGGAGCCGCTCTATGTGGGGATCGCCCCCGGGCGCGTGAACCTGATCGGAGAGCACACCGACTACAGCGACGGCTTCGTTTTTCCCGCCGCGATCGATCGAGGGCTGTACATCGCCGCCTCTCCCGCGTCGAATGAGACGCAGCTCGTTTCGAACGAACTTGGCGAAGGCGAACGTTTTGACGTTCGGAAGGTCGCACCCGGGAGCGTCGACGGATGGGCCCGCTATGCCGCCGCAATGGCCTGGGCGATGCGCAAAGCGGGACACGACGTTCCGAACATCAACGCGGTGATCGTGAGCGACATTCCCATCGGCAGCGGCGTAAGCAGCAGCGCGGCGATCGAGATGGCGTTCGGCATCATCTGGCGCGAACTGGTGGGGGCGGAGATCGACGGCACCGCGCTTGCCAAGATCGGGCAGGTCAGCGAGAACCAGTTCGTGGGTGTCCAGAGCGGGATCATGGATCAGATGGCGAGCGCGAACGGCAAGGCGGGCCACGCGATGTTCCTCGACACTCGCAGCCTGGAGATCCGGTACGCGCCGATTCCCAAGCGGGTCTCGGTCGTCCTGTGCGACACGCAGAAGCGGCGTGAGCTCTCCGACGGCTCCTACAACGAGCGGCGCTCCGAATGCGAAGAGGCGGCGGAGGTTCTCGGCGTCAAGAAGCTTCGCGACGCCGACATGCAGATGCTCGAAGCGGCCAAGGGCGAGCTTTCGGACGTCGTCTACCGGCGTGCAAGGCACGTGATCACCGAGAACGCGCGCTGCCTGGCGTTCGCGGAAGCGCTCGACCAGTCGGACCTGGACGAGGTGGGCGCGCTGATGCGCCAGAGCCACGAGAGCCTGCGCGACGACTTCGAAGTGAGCGTCAAGGAGTTGGACGCCATGGCGGAAGCGGCCTGGAGCGCGCCGGGATGCATCGGAGCCCGCATGACGGGGGCCGGCTTCGGCGGCGCCTGCGTCGCGCTGGTGCGAACCCGCGAGGTCGACGCGTTCTCCGCGTCGACTTTGGCCCGTTATTCGGCGGACACCCGGTTCACGGGCGAGCTGATGACCTGCCAAGTCGTGGATGGAGCACGCCTGATACTGTAAGCAGGAATCTGTGGCTTGTCCCGCAAAAACCTGGAATAGGTGTTCAGTACCCGGTAATCCTACGCAAAATACAGTTGCATGTACCTGGGAAAGTTGCTGGGTTCTGGATCACCGATCCCGCCGCCGACCCATCGTATAGAGGAGACGGCGACAGGAGGCGGGGGAAGGGCGCCTGGCCAAGGCACGCCGTCATGGCCGTAAGATCGAAGAGGGGTGGAATTGCATGCCAACGACGAGTGCTGCGCGTCCGGTAACGGCTTACGTGATGAGTCGCACGGTGCGGCTCACGAAGCGGGAGATCGAGGTCCTGAGCCTGATCGCCCAGGGTAACAGCAGCAAGGAGGCCGCCGATTCGCTGTACGTGTCGAAGCGGACGGTCGATTTCCATCTCGCCAACATCTACGACAAGCTCCAGGTGAACAACCGGGTGCAGGCGTTCCGGGCGGCGACCAAACTCGGGCTGATTCCTTTCGAGCCGACCTACGCCCAGATCCGTGTGGAGCGCTGAGCGGCGCCGGCCGTCGATGTAAACTGTCGCCTATGGCCGACCAGCTGAGGTACATCGAGGCAGATCGCATCCGTGCCGTCGAACGTCCGGGGTCGGTAGGGCTCCGTATCGAACTCGTCGACGAGCAGACGATCCTCAACGCGCAGGTCCGGCGCGTCTTCCCGCTGAGCTATCCGGACGAACTGATCTCCATCCGGGACGGCGCGGGAAAGGAGGTTGCGGTGCTGAAGAGCGTCGAGGGGCTCGAGCCTGGAACGCGCCGGCTCTTCGACCGAGAACTCGACCGCCGTTACTTCACGCCCGCGATCGAGCAGATCGAGACCCTCAAG
>DASWVS010000024.1:0-3179 GCA_036401135.1 Fimbriimonas sp. | reverse complement strand
CTCATTACCTCGAACCCAGCAAGACCTGGAAAATCCGCATCCAGCGGGCCGGATGGTCCTCCTCCGGGTACTGGGGCACGAAGCCAAGTTGGAGGTACACCCGGATCGCGGGCAGGCGGTGGTCGTCGGTATTCAGGATCGCTTCCGTCTTGCCGACGCGCTTGAATTCGTGCAGCGTGGCGAGGGTGGCGATGTAACCGAGTCGTTTCCCCGCGTGCTCGGGGTGCCCCCCCACGTAATGCACGTAGCCGACGTGAGGGCGATCGGCGAGCTCGAGGCACGAGGCGGTGCCGACGACGTCGCCGCGATGGCTGACCAGGAACGTGGCGTAGACGTCCGGGTGTTCGAGCAGCGTCTTGTTGCACCACTCCGCCCCGAACGGCTCCTGGTAGGCGAGGGTCATCATCGTCCCCATCGACTCGGCGTCGGCGGGCGAGCCGCGCCGCAATAGATAGCCTTCCGGGAGCGGAGGCAGGTCGGGAAGGTCGTCCAGGCTGGGACGGAGCATCAGGAGTTGGGCCATAGGTTCTATGTGCGGAGGGTGAGCGGGGCCGGGTAACGGAAGTGCCCGGTGATGGTCCATGCCGTCAGAACGTCCTCTTCCGCCGGAGCGGGACCGATGTTGTGGACCACGTACGGGAGCTTGCGACCGTTCAGGCGATCGGAGAGGACACCGATATGGTCACGGCCGTTCGGCAGCTTCCAAGCCACGATGTCGCCGGGCCGCCAGTTTCCGTGGTTGGAGAGAGCGGCCCCGTGGCGGCGGAAGAAGGCGACCTGGTTCGGGACCCGGCGGTGATCGATGTTCCGGTCCCTCTTTTTCACCCGCGGGTAGGAAGCCGGGCTCCGGCGGATGTCTTCGTGGATGAGCTTTTGGAGGTCGATCCCGGTGTGGCGGTAGGCCCGCACGATGACGTCGGTGCAGACGCCCTGCGAGCGGGGCACGTCCCCGTTCGGATAGGCGATCCGAACATAGGTGGGGTCGTAGCGCGTTCCCCATGCGAGCTGCTGCCGCGCCCCTTCCACGAGGTTGGGCGGCAATGCTGCGAGCAGCAGGAGCGGGATCATCTCGGGGGGTCTCCGAAATCCGGCACCTCGAGCAACTCGCCTCCCCGACGAGACGACTCGTTCGCCACCAGGCCCGGCACGATGTACCTCGCCGCCATCCAGACGTTGTTCAGCCGGGGCTGGACGCTATCGTGCACGGCCTTGACGAAGTCGTCGACGAGGAACTGGTGCGACCCCTGGTGGCCGTTCGGCAGGCCCCGGAACTCCTTCGGCAGGCGCCGGATCTCGTGGACCAGCGAGACGTCGTGGTAGCCGTCGTGGCGTCCGCAGCCGAGCAGCCCGTCCAGGTTGGTGACCCCGTCCTTGTCGGTCCAGATGTGGCCGCCGAGGGTGTTCTGGAAGCAGCCTTCGGTCCCAAACATCGACATGCGCTCGACGCTCGGGTGCCCGATCCGGCGAAACTCGTTGATCCGGCACATGCTGCCGTCCGCCATGTGGAACAGCGCCGACTGGTTCGAGAACCGGTTGCCGTAGGTGTTCGCACCCTCCGCGTAGACCTGGTCGGGGTGGTCGTCCACAAACCCCTGGCACGACACGTGGGTCGTGCGCGTGTCCAGAATGGTGACGATCCCGCCGGTCGAGTGGGTGGGATAGTGCATCGGGGGCTTGCCGCCGTGTTCGCGCCAGTTCTCGCCGCCCCGCCACCGCATGACCTCGTAGAGGCCGTGGTCCCAGTCATGGAAGTACTCGCCCTCGCTGTAGACGACCTTGCCGAACGCCCCTTCGGCGTGCCGCGCACGGCAGTAGATCGCGCCCGGGTAGTACGAGCTCGTCTCGCCGATCATGTAGATGCCGCCCGTCTCTTCAACCGCCTTCACGAGATCGCGAATCTGCTCGACCGAGTTGCCCGAGGGGACCGCGGAGTAGACGTGCTTGCCCGCGCGGAGCGCTTGCGCGGCCTGAGGCCCATGCATCCAGTTCTGGGTGATGATCGCGACCCCGTCGACGTCCGAGTCGAGGGCATGCTCGAGCGAGGCGTAGGTCAGCGGCAGCTCCCAACGCTTGGAGTTCTCTTCGAGCTTGTCGGCGTCGAGGTCGGCAAGCGACACCTCCTCGACGAGCGGGTGCGCCTTGAACAGCGGAATGAAGCACTGCGCGAACGACCCGGTACCAACCACGCAGAGTTTCACAGAGCCCCCTCCTCGTCCCGTCGCAAGACGGGATGGGGAGGGGGTTGGGGGTGGGGAAGTCCGGCCGCCCGTTCCTCACAGACCTGTCGGATCTTTCGAACCCACCTTCCGGTCTCCAGTCCCGTTGCCTCGAAGAGATCGAGAGAGGGGATCCGAAGCGTATAGATTCCTTTGCCCGACAGGTAGCCGTCTCGATGAAGGTCCTTGTCCAGACGATTCATGTGTTGTTCGCCGTCCACTTCCACGCAGACCCCTGCTTCTGCGCAGTAGAAGTCGAGGAAGTAAGGCCCCACGGGGACTTGTCGGTTGAACCGGTAGCCGGTCCGGCGCTTTCGGAGGTGCTCCCAAAGAACCTTTTCGCTCGCCGACATCTCACGCCTGAGCGTTCTGGACCTCATCAAAGCCTCGGTCGAATCATTCCTGCTGTTTCGGAGCACGTTTCCCCACCCCCACCCCCCTCCCCGTCTCGGCTGTGCCGAGACGAGGAGGGGCCTAACCGAACCTTACCCACAGTCAACGGCCCGATCGGAAGTCCGGCATGGGCATAGCCATCCCGTTCTGCTCGATCGAGACCTGCGACAGGAGCCCGGCCGAGGTCCACTCGAGCGCGGTGACGATATCGATCGGCGGTTCGCACCGCTCCAGGCAGGCGTCGACGAAGTCCTTCACCACCCAGTAGTCTCCGCCGCCGTGCCCCGCCTTCAGCGCCTCCTCGGGAGGCTTCTTCCATCGCGGAGGCAGGTGCTCCTCGAACTCCTCGATCGGCTGCCACGACCGGTGCTCCTCCTTGACCGGGCCTGGCGGAGGGTTCTCGCCGACCCAGACATGGCCGCGCATCGAGTCGATCCGCGAAGCCTCGTAGACCCCTTGCGTCCCCTGGAGTGCGTAGTAGGTCATGTGGTGGGGGCGGTTCGACAGCATGTCGACCCGCACACGGATCAGCTTGCCCGACTTCAGCTTCACCGCCAGGATCGAGGTGTC
>DASWVS010000023.1:0-2002 GCA_036401135.1 Fimbriimonas sp. | reverse complement strand
GCTCGGGTTGCCGTCGCGGCGGACAGCGCGGGCGTAGGGGTTTTCGACCTCGACGCGGCCCTCCTCGAGCTGTCGGACGCACATCAGGATCCCCAGAAGGATGTCGGCGGGCTCGAAGCCGGTGACCACGATGGGAACGCGGTAGCGCCGGGCGATGGGCTCGTACTCTTCGCAGCCCATGACGCTGCAGACGTGGCCGGCGGCGAGAAACCCCTGAACACGGTTGCCCGGCGCTTCGAGGATCGCCTCCATGGCCGGCGGGACGCGGACGTGGGCGGTGAGGATGCGGAAATTGCGCAGGCCTTTGTCGGCGGCGACGCGCACGGCGAGAGCGTTCGCGGGGGCGGTGGTTTCGAAACCCACGGCGAAGAAGACGACGTCCTTATCGGGCTCGCTCTCGGCGATCCTCACCGCGTCGAGCGGGGAGTAGACGATCCTGACGTCGCCGCCCTGGGCCTTGACCCGCAGAAGGTCGGTTTCGCTGCCGGGCACCCGAAGCATGTCGCCGAAGGAGCAGAGCACGCGGCCGGGGGTCCGGGCGACCTCGATCGCCTGGTCGATGCGGGCGACGGGGGTTACGCAGACGGGGCAACCCGGGCCATGGACGAGCTCGATCGCGGGGGGAAGCAGCGCGTCGATGCCGAAGCGGACGATGGAGTGGGTCTGGCCCCCGCATATCTCCATCAGGACCCAGGGCCGCGTCACGGCCTTCGCGATGGCTTCGGCATACCGTCGGGCGGTTTCGGCGTCCCGGTACTCGTCGAGATACCTCAAGGCGGGCCCAACTCCGCGAGGACGCCCATCTGTTCCAGGTACTCGAAAACCTGGTCGGCCTCCTCTTCGTCGATCGTGCTGATCGCGACGCCGACGTGGACGAGGACGTAGTCGCCGACGGCGGCCTCGGGGACAAACGACAAGTTCACCGGCTTGGCGACGCTACCGAACCGGACGCGCCCCATTCGCTCCAGCGGAGAGCCCTCGGTGATGCTCTCGACCTTCCCGGGTATGGCAAGACACATGGCCTTGCCGTCAGATTACGCCGCTTGCGGCGTCCTGGCTAGGGTGATTTCCGATGACGCTCCCTACCAGCGGACGCTCGGGTCCCTCCTTTCGGGAGTCGCCTCGACCATCGGACAGGCGTCGGTGTCGGACTCGGACCGCTGATAGAGCGGGAAGCGTGGTCCTTCGGGGGTGATTCGGACCATCGTGTCGCCGCGCCAGCGGGTGTCGAAGCGCCAACCATAGAGGGGGATCTCCCGGTCCTCGACGAGTAGGGGAAATCGCGCCTCGACGACGTCCTCGGGGCCTGCGTCGATCCGGACATAGGTGCCGTGGCGACGGTAGGAAACGAGGGCGCCGTTCACCTCGACACGGACCTCGGGCTCGGGCACGCGGATGAAAAGGGGTCCCGGCGAGTGCATCCTTACCAGGACCCGGCCCTCGTGCGGGAGCCAACTGAGCACGTCGGCGTGCTTGGAGAAGCGATTGAGGCGCAGGTTGACATACAGGCCTTCCTCGCGCCGGTCGAGTACGTGGTCCCAGGCGATGAAGAGCGCCCTAGGGCCGGCGCCGCAGCAGCAGCCCATCATCACGCCGTCGGCGACGAACTCGTTGGGGAGGGTTCTGCCGGCGAAGCCACCCATGATCCGCCGATGCATGTCGATCCGGCTGTTGACGGCGTCGTCGGGCGGCAGTTCGGCGGGCGCCGGCTTGAGCCAGTCCTGGCGGCTCCACTGGCTCTCGAGGAGGTGGTTGCGGACGAACCGCTCTGCGTGGATCCAGCAGTCCTCGTAGCCCGACTCTCCGAGTTTCACCGCCAGGTGGAGCATGTCGGTGATGTTGCAGGTCTCGCTGTGCTTTGTGGTGTAGTAGTCCTCGGTGCCGATGCCTTCGGGGAACCAGCCGAACTCGCCGCTCACCTGCCGGGCGAAGTCGTACCCCTTCTTAACCCAGGGGATCAGGCTGCGGTCACCGACGAGCATCGCGTAGCGCAGCACGCCGA
>DASWVS010000022.1:0-5420 GCA_036401135.1 Fimbriimonas sp. | reverse complement strand
GGACCCGAAGCTCGACGAGGTCGTGAAAGCCCCCTCCGACTCGCTCGAGAACCTCTACCGGAAAGCCGCCGCCGGGATGCTGCTGGACGACCGCAAATCGGCGACCGCGATCGTCGAGGCGGCAGGCATCGAGGTGCTTCGTTCAGAGCCCCAGGACCTGGCGGCGAACCTCGTCAGCTTCTACTTCACGGTGAAGGAGAAGTCGCTGCTGTAGCGCGGCGATAGCCCGCTGGAAGCCGCAAGTCCTCGACGACGCTGCCCTTCTCGCAACTCCACCCGATCTCGATCGGACCGTCCGGTGTCGGAATCCGCGCCTCGCACCACTCGAGCGTCGATTCGGGAGGAGCGAAATCGATCGTGCGGTTCCGGACGTCGAGGGCTTTAAGGCCCAACGCCTGCCCGAGGATCCAGACGGCGGCGTGGGAGGCGAACCCGTGGTTGGCGCTGGCGGACAGGTTGTTGTTCTCCCACAACGTTCCCGTCGTGAGAGCCATCTGGTGGAGGTATCCGACGAGATCCTCGCAGACCTGCTCCGATCGCCCGGCCCGCGCCAGGAGCTCCAACCGGAGGACTTCGCCAACGAACATGTTGGCGGGCGCCACCTGAGGGTACTTGCCGCTCTGCCGCCGCTCCGGGCCGAAGTCTTCGAGCAGTGTCCGCCACAACTCCGGGTGGCTTTCCGGAGTCGCGGTGCCGAAAAAGAAGGCGAAGTACTGGCACACCTCCGATCGATGGCCCATCGGCGCGAGGCGGCCTTCCTGCCGCACCGCGTTGTCCACGAAAAACCGTCCGTCGTACGACTGAGAGCGGACCTCGCGCCGCACCTCTCTCGCCTGCTCTCGAAGCTCCGGCCGCCCGAGAAGGCCCGAAGCCGCCTCGAGCGTCGCCGCATAGAGCATGTTCGTGGGGTAGTTGACTCCGTGGACCCACTCGTTCGCTTTCGACCACTCGATGAAGTTCCAACTGGGGAGATCTTCCAGCAGGCCGTTCTCGTTCCGGTACGGGGCGAAGAACTCGACGAGCCCCTCGACCTTGGGCTTCAGCCGCCTGACGAGGCGGGTATCGCCGCTTCGCGCAAGGTAATCGGCGACCTGCAGCACGAACCACATGCCCCACTGCGGGATGAACTCGCCCTTGAGATGATCCGCCGGATAGCACATGGGGACCATGCCTCGGGGCAGGTTGTCGAACGCCTCGGGCAGCGCGAAGTTTTCCAGGAAGTCGTGCTCGATCGACGTCCCGCCGCTCAGGAGGCTGGCAGCCCTGGCCGTGAAGTAGGAGTCGCAAAGCCATCCGGCACGCTCCCGCGACGGGCAGTCCATGAAGATGTCGACGGCGTTTTGACGAAAGGTCTCGACCGCCGCCTGGAAGATCCGGTTGAGCCGAGGGTCGGAGCAGGCGAAACGGGCGAGCGAGTCGCCGGGGTGGGCGATCTCGCGGAGCGTCACCTCGCCGACCTCCGCCGTGCCTTCGAGATTGACGAACTCGAGGTAACGGAAGGTGTACGGCTCGGCCGCTTCAAAGGCGTACTCGCCCGGCTCCATTTCCAATTGAACCGCGTTGGCGCAGCCGAGGCGAAGGTGGTCCACGCCGCCCTCGGTCAGGACCTCGTCGAAGGCGAGGACGAGCCGGGCCTTTTCGCGGCATGAGATGCGGGCACCGACCAGTCCGGTCTGGTTGATGCCGAAATCCACCAGCAGCGTGCCCGAAGGAAGGAGCCTCTGGGTTGCCCCGGGATCGTACGGCAGGGGGAAACCCTTCCGAGCGAAGCTGAAGCGCTGCAGGTCCAGCATCGGTGAGACTTCAAGCTCCGACTCCTCGCAACCTTTCAGGTGCTCGCCGATCGCCGTGATGGAGCGGTCCTTGCGCAACTCGACGTGCTCCCGCTCGGTGAGGGTGCCGGTGGCAACGAGGGAACGCGGCTGCCTTACTTGCAGGCTGGGCAACGGCGCATGCCGGTGCAGGATCTCTCCCGCCCGGGCGTAGACCAAGCCCAGGGAAGGCTCGTCGCCGACCGTGCGCCAGTCCTCCCAGTCGGGGGCGAGCCGGTAGGCCTCGCTGAACGGGCGCTGGAAGCTGTACCGCGCGACCTTGCGAAGTCGGCCGGGCACCTCGTTGGCACGAAAGCCGCCTTGCTTCGGATGGGTCCATAGGACCGGCTGGCCGTCGAGAAGCACCTCCGCCAGGAGAAAGGCCGGCTGGTCGATCATGGCGTAGCTGTTGACGCCGTAGTGCACGACCTCGACGGCGACGACGTTCTCGGCCCGGAACAGACAGGGAAGGTCGGTCAGTTCCCACTCGTCCAGGCGGAAGAACCCTTTCGCGCAGCGCGCCGGTCCGTGGGCGACGAGCTCGCCGTTCAGCCAGGCGCGATAGACGGAGCTGCAGGCGATACGGAGGTTCACGCTCCGGTCCCCCTCCCACTCGAACCGTCCCTTGAACCCGACGACGTCGTGGAGCGAGGGACGATCCCCTTCCGCCCAGACGGGCTCCGCCCGAAGTCGCATGAACCGGTTTTACCCAGCAGCCTCGACTCCCCGGCGCCGCTTTCCGGCCGAACCTGTGAGGCCTAGTGCCGGAAGTGCCGGACGCCGGTGAAAACCATCGCCACTCCAAGTTCGTCGGCCTTGGCGATGACGTCGGCGTCCTTTTTGCTTCCACCGGGCTGCACCACGGCGGAGATCCCTGCCGCCGCGAGGGCTTCGATGCTGTCCGGGAAAGGGAAGAACGCGTCGCTCGCCAGGACCGCCCCCTTGACCGCCTCTCCCGCGCCTTCGATCGCCAGCCGCACCGACTGCACCCGGTTCATCTGGCCGGCGCCGACGCCGAGGAGCCGGATTCTGTCCCCCACGACGATCGCATTGGACTTCACGTGCGGGATGATCCGCCACTGGAAGCGCAGCGCCTCCATCTGCTCTTCGGTCGGCGCTTTTTTCGTGACGACCCGCCACTCGGTCGAGGGGTCCTCGTCCGTGTCCTGCAGGAGCGCGCCGCCCCGGATTCCCCGGACCGTCAATCCCGGCTCCGAAGGAACGGGGGGAGCTTCGAGGAGCCTCGCTTCCTGGCGCCAGCCCTTGCCCTGGCGGAAAAGCTCGAGCGCGCCCTCCTCGAACCGGGTCGCGATCACGACGTCGAGCTTGTTGCCCTTCTCGCAAAGCGCTTCCGCGGTCTCGGCGTCGACCGGGCCGTTAAACGCCACGACGCCGCCGAAAGCCGAGATGGGGTCGGCGTCTCGAGCGAGACGGAAGCTTTCCGCAAACGACGATCCGACCGCCGCGCCGCAGGGATTCCCGTGCTTGGTGATGGCGCATGCCGGACCGGAAAGGTCGCACACGAGCTCCCAGGCCCCGTCGGCGTCGTTCCAGTTGTTGTAGCCCATCTCCAGCCCCCAGACCTGCCGCGCCTTGGAGAGCCCTGGCTGGCCGAGGGGGTCGCTGTACAGAGCGCCTCGCTGATGCGGGTTCTCCCCGTACCGGAACGGCGAGAGGCGGCGGTAGCCGAGGGTGACGGTGTCGGTATAGAGCCCTTCGCCCGCCCTCTCGGTCAGGTATCGCCCGATCATCGAGTCGTAGAAGGCGGTGTGGCGGAAAGCTTTGGCCGCGAGACGGAGCTTCAGGCCTTCGTCCTCGCCGCTGCCGAGCGCGCCGACGACCGTGCCGTAGTCCGTCGGGTCGACGACCACATAGACGTTCGCATGGTTCTTGGCCGCCGCGCGGATCATCGCCGGCCCACCGATGTCGATACTCTCGATCGCCTCCTCGAGGTCGTGCTCGCCCGTGACGGTCTTCTCAAAGGCGTAGAGGTTGACGCATACGACGGCGATCGGCTCGATCCCTTGCTCCTGCATCGCCGACACATGCCCAGGGAGGCGCAGGTCGCCCAGGAGCCCGCCGTGTACCTTCGGGTGGAGGGTCTTGATGCGGCCGTCCATCATCTCGGGGAAGCCGGTGATCTCGCTGACGTCGCGGACGGCGAGGCCGGCCTCGCGCAGCGCCCGGGCCGTGCCGCCGGTGCTGACGAGTTCGAAGCCGAGTTGGGACAGGGACCGGGCGAAGTCGACGACTCCGCTCTTGTCGGTGACCGAGAGTAGGGCTCGCTTAGGCATCGTTTATCTCGCGGTTCCAGAAGTCGACGAACCGCCCGTCTCCCCGGCTCCGCCCGTGGTCGTCGTGACCCCTTCCTCGGGGATGACCGGCGGCTCGTCGGTAGGAGGAGGCTTCGGGGGCTGGACGACGTTGACGCTCAGGGTTTGGGTGGTCGGGCGCGTGTTCGAATCGTACGCCGTCAGCGTGTAGGTGGTCTTCGACGGGATGTCGACCTCGACCGATCCGCTGAAGGCGGTTTCGTCGATGTTCAGGAGGCGGCCGTTCGCCTTGATCTGAACCCGTGCCGCCCGCATGACGGTCCACGTCAGGGTCACCCGGCCATCCTCCGCTCGAACGGGGTTCGGGGTCGCCATGAACGTGATGATCTTCGCATCGCTGACGTCGACGACCCGCACGCTGAACGTCTTTGCCGACGTCTTGTTCGCCTTGTTGTAGGCCGTCACCGTGTAGGTCAGGGATCCCGCCTCCTTGGGAGTGATGGAGATGTTGGGGAGCGCCGGGTCGAGGGTGACGTTGTCGGGACTGAGAATGGCTCGGACGACGGCTTCGTTGAACTTGTAGCTCAGCACGAAGGAGTCGCCGAGGCGGATGCTCCGGTCGTCCACCGAGAGCGACTCGATCTTCGGATCCGGGATCACTTCCTTCGGCCGGAGCCTCAACGTGTCGTGCATCGGGGCGCTCCTTCGGTCGTTGCGCTCGGCGACGATCTCGAACACGATCCGCTCCTTGCCCAACTCGATCGGCGTCGTGTACTCGTACTCTCCCGACCGGCCGGACGCCTCCGCGATCACCTCGCCGTCGGCCTTGATCTGAACGTTCGCCGCGTCGGGCGACTGCCATCGCAGAACGACCGGATCGCCCATTTCGACCGCTTCCGGTTCGACGGTGAAGGAGGCGATCGTCGGCGGCTTGGGCATGTTCAGATACCAAAGGATGCCGATGAGCGAAAAGAGGAGGATGACGATCAGCGACGCCGGACTCAGGATCGACCGCTGCTCCAACTGTGCCTGGGACGATGCCACGACCGTCGGGATGTCGACGCTGCGCCCGGTCACGGTGAAGCCGATCAGCCGTCCGCTCGAGATGACTCGGCTCGAGGTCGGGATCGCGACCGCCTCTATTTCGCGCTGCTGGCCGGGACCGACCGTCAGCTGCTCCTGCTCGAACTCGAAGGCGAGCGCATCTTCGGGATCGTTGCCCTGCAGCCGAACCGTATGCGCGGTGTTGCCCAGGTTGACCACCGAAACCTCGAAAACGTTCTGCTGGGTGAAGGCGGAGACGACGCCGCGCTTGGGGCTGATCTCCATGCTCAGG
>DASWVS010000021.1:0-3372 GCA_036401135.1 Fimbriimonas sp. | reverse complement strand
TCCGTTCGACGGTAACCTTAGCGCCGCAATGGAGCCCATTCCGAGCACGGTCAACCTGGACGCCGAAGTCCACCGCAAGAACCGGGAAGCGATGGCTGCGGTCCTGGCGGAGTTTCGCGAAAAGACCGCCCGAACCCTTGGAGGCGGAGGCGACGAGGCGGTGGAACGGCACAAGAGCCGCGGAAAACTGCTCGCGAGGGAGCGGATCGACGCGCTCCTCGACGAGGGGTCCCCTTTCCTCGAGTTCAGCACCCTGGCCGCCAACGGGATGTACGGCGATGAGGCCCCGGGCGCCGGCATCGTGACCGGGATCGGCCGGATCCACGGCAGAGAGTGCATGATCGTCGCCAACGACGCCACGGTCAAAGGTGGAACCTACTTCCCCATCACGGTCAAGAAGCACCTCCGCGCTCAGGAGATCGCGCTCGAGAACCGTCTCCCCTGCATCTACCTGGTCGACTCGGGCGGCGCCTTTCTTCCGCTACAGAGCGAGGTCTTCCCAGACCGGGACCACTTTGGCCGAATCTTCTACAACCAGGCGGTGATGTCGTCCCAGGGCGTTCCCCAGATCGCCGCCGTGATGGGTTCCTGCACCGCCGGCGGCGCGTACGTCCCGGCGATGAGCGACGAGGCCGTGATCGTGCGGGATCAGGGCACCATCTTCCTCGGCGGCCCGCCGTTGGTGAAGGCCGCCACCGGTGAGGAGGTCACCGCCGAGGAACTCGGCGGCGCCGACGTCCACACCCGCCTCAGCGGCGTCGCCGACCACTTCGCCGACGACGACCCCCACGCCCTCGAGATCGTGAGGAACATCGTCGAGACTCTCGGCACCCCCTCCTTGGTTCGCGAAGCGAACTGGGGAGGGGGCAGGGGGTGGGGAACCCGGCCCGCGCCCGAAGACCCCCTTTACAACCCCGAGGAACTCTACTCCCTGATCCCTTCCGAACCCAAGCAGCCCATGCCGATGCGAGAGATCCTCGCGCGGATCGTCGACGGCAGCCGGTTCCAGGAGTTCAAAGCCCGGTTCGGCACCACCCTCGTCTGCGGGTTCGCCCGGTTCCACGGCCACCTTGCCGGGGTCCTCGCCAACGACGGCATCCTCTTTTCCGAATCCGCCCTTAAGGGCGCCCATTTCATCGAGCTCTGCTGCCAGCGAGGGATCCCTCTGGTCTTCCTCCAGAACATCACGGGCTTCATGGTCGGAAAACGATTCGAGAACGAAGGGATCGCCAAGCACGGCGCGAAACTCGTCACCGCCGTATCCACCGCCAACGTGCCGAAGTTCACCGTGATCGTGGGGGGCAGCTACGGCGCCGGCAACTACGGCATGTGCGGCCGCGCCTACGGCCCCCGACAGCTTTGGATGTGGCCGAACGCCCGAATCTCCGTGATGGGCGGTGAACAAGCCGCCAACGTCCTCCTGACCGTCAAAATGGATCAACTACGCTCCAAGAACCCACTCCCCTTGCGCGAAGCGGAGGGGGAGGGGGCAGGGGGTGGAAGTGAGTTGCCCATGTCCCAGGAGGAGCAGGATGCCTTCCGCGCGCCTCTGCTGGCCAAGTACGCCGAGGAGTCCAGCGCGTACTACAGCACCGCCCGCCTCTGGGACGACGGCATCATCGACCCCGTCGACACCCGCCGAGTCCTCGCCCTGGGCATCGAGGCCGCCCAAAACGCGCCCGTGGAACCGCCCTCCTTTAGCATGTTCCGGATGTAGTGAAGCGACAACCCGCTCCCTGCAGGAGGTTGGCGGATGGGTGCAGTTTGCCCGCCCATATACTGCGTCGGGCTTGAGGCGCATTGGCAACCCTTTGCCTGGGTTTTGGTGTGGGTTCCCAGTCTAGGGCCGGCGCCCCTCTTTCCCCAACCCCTTTCTCCCCCAAGGGGAGAAAGGGGGCATACTTCATCCTATGGATGCCGACGCCTTCTACGCCGACGTCATCGGCAAGTATTCGCGCCACCTCAACCCGTACCTCGCGAAGCTGATGAGCTTCGCCGGGTTTGGCGTCGAGGTTCGGGGGGAGGGGTGCTACCTCTTCGACCACGAAGGCCGTAAGTTCCTCGACTGCCTCGGCGGATATGGCACCTTCTCGCTCGGCCACAGGCACCCTCGCGTGGTCGAGGCGGTCCGCCGGCAGCTCGACGAGATCTGCCTGAGCGGCAAGGCGTTCTTCAGCCGACAAGGCGCGGAGCTTGCGGAGAAGCTCGCCGGGATCACACCGGACGGGATCGAATACGCGTTCTTCTGCAACAGCGGGACCGAGGCGGTGGAAGGGGCGCTCAAGTTCGCCAAGGGTTCGACAGGGCGACAGAAGATCGTCTCGACCGACGGGTCCTTCCACGGCAAGACGTTGGGGTCCCTCTCCGTCATGGGTCGGGAGAAGTACCGGAAGCGGTACGAGCCGCTCGTTCCGGGGGTCGCGTTCGTTCCCTATGGGGACGCCCAAGCGGCGGCCAGCGCGATCGACGGCGACACCGCGTGCATGATCGTTGAACCGATCCAGGGAGAAGGGGGCATCGTCATCCCGCCCGACGGCTATCTGAAGGCGCTGCGCGAAGCCTGCGACCGCCACGGCGCCTTTTTGATCGCGGACGAGGTCCAGACCGGACTCGGGCGCACCGGACGGATGTTCGGCTGCGACCACGAAGGGGTTTCGCCCGATCTGATGACGCTCGCCAAAGCCCTGGGCGGCGGGGTCATGCCGGTCGGCGCGATCGTCGGCACCCCGGCCATTTGGGAGTCGATCTATCGCGAGAACCCGCTCTCGCACACCAGCACTTTCGGCGGGAACCCGATCGCCTGCGCCGCCGCCCTGGCGACGATCGAGACGATCGAGGAGGAGGAGTTGGTCGAGAGGTCGGAGCGACAGGGGCGCAAGATGCTCGACGGTCTTCAGGGCGTCGCGGCGCGGCACTCGGAGCTCGTTCACGAGGCGCGCGGCCGGGGGCTCATGATCGGGCTGGAGTTCCGCGAGGACGAGGTCGGGGAGCTCGTGGTCGCGCAGCTTCTGAAGCGCGGCGTGTGTGTGGCCTACACCCTGAACAACCCGCGGATCCTCCGCATCGAGCCGCCGCTCATCATCGACGACGACCAGATCGAGTACGCCGTCGAGTCGATGGACGGAGCGATCGCCGAGACGAAAGAGCTGCTGGCGATGCTGGTCTGATATGGATTGCGGAGGGATGCCCCGCTCAACCCATAGGGACTCTCGACTTTGTGCGAGCCGATTCGATGGCGGCAAAGACCATCGATAGCGACTTGATGTTGTCGTGGCACTCTCCGTTGGGCTTCGTACCCGCTTGAAGGGCGAGGACGAACTCTTCCAGAGAGCCGGCGATATCTGCCGAGACGGGGACCCCGCTCCCTTCCAC
>DASWVS010000020.1:0-8678 GCA_036401135.1 Fimbriimonas sp. | reverse complement strand
AGAAGCGCCTGCTCACGCGCGGCCAGCTGGAGGATCTGACACGGCGCCTCGAGGAGCGAGACCCGGCGCTCTACAGGACCGTGGGCTTCGAGGCAATCAAGTCACTCGAGGCGGGCTGGACCCGCCCGAGGACCACGACCGCCAGGACGCTATGCGAGGTGCTCGGCGTTCCCGTGGAGGAGCTGTTCCCGTCGGGCGTGGACTTCGGACCCCGCCCCGGCGCCGGTCGGAAAGCGGCGTAGCCGCCGGGGACAAAAACCCCTCATCGAGGAGAGCCGGCCTTGACAGTGACCACCTTTCCTGGGCACCCTCCGATCTGATGGCGCCGTCGTCTTGGAGGCAACCCTTGGACATCACCCAGCGCGTAGGCTCGAGGTTTCTGAGGGTCTCGACGCCCCTTGACTGGCCCGCGGGGCGAAGGCGGACGCCCACGGAGAAGCGGCCGAGGAGAGGCTCGCCGAAGTGGGGGTACGCCATAAGCCAACTCGACCGGTGGCTCTTCCTCATCAACGCGGGCTACGCCGAGCTGTCAGTCGGCGAGGGATCCGATCCTGGCGCCGCCATGCGCCTCTACTGGCGGGGGAGGCGGCTGGCTATAGCCGCCGACTGCAACGACAACGTCACGAGCAACGTCGTAGCCCTGAGGGCGCCGCTCGAGTGCCTCTTCACCTTGGGTCTGGATGATCAATACGATGTTCTGGAGGCCTTTGTGGATTCCATCTCTGTCGAGGAGGCAGGCGAGGTCGCGCCGTTGGCTCTGAAGGTCGATGGTGTGGTCGGTGCTACCGAAACGGAGCTAGGAGCGGTGGGAGAGGCGCTCGCCGAGGCAGGGGCGCGCATCGCCATTGGTGAGTCGTTCGGATCGACCGAGCTCTTTCTGCCACCCGCCACCGCCTATTGGAGTAACGACGATGGGATAGTGGAGGTGCGCGTGGAGACGCATCCGCGCTTCCAACAGGTACTGCGGCTCGCGAGGTCAGCCCTGGAACTGGAGACGTGGCTTCAGTCGGCCGACTTTCGGGAGACCCTGCGCGGCACCCGTTGGATCCTGCGCCTTGAACGAGGCAGCCTCTCGACGGCGGAGGCGCGGGCGTGGATCGTCTCGCGCGCGAGGATTGAGGCGTTGAGTTCGGAGGTGAAAGCGTGGCTCCGGGGCGGGAAGGCTTGAGTCGACCGCCTGCCGGGCACAAAGGCCCACCAGTGGTTTGGATTGGCCTTGACAGTGAACACACTTCCTGGGCACTCTCACTTCTGGCGGCAGAGCCGCCTTGGGAGAACCAATGGACAAACAAACGGAACTGGCTGCGGCGACGGGGGGATACCTCTCGGTCTCCGCGACGATGTCGTGGCCCTCGGGACGGGGGCGAACGCCCTTCTGGCGGCGCAGTCTAGGAAGCGGCGCCCCGCCCATCGCCTACGCGCTCGAGCAGGTGACGAGGGAGCTGAGGCTGCTGAGGGTGGGGCACGCCGAGCTGTCGGTGGATGACGGCGAGGAGCCCGCCGCCGTGCTTCGCCTGAGGTGGAGGGGCAGGAGCCTCGCCGTCTCGAGTGACGCCGACCGCACCCTCGCGGGCAACGTGCTGGCGATGCGCTCCCCGCTCATGTGCCTCCACGCCCTGGCGCTGGACAGGCAGCTCGCGCTTTTGGGCAGGCTCCTCAACGCGCTCGCGGACGGCGGGGGCCCTCCCCTGCCGCCGGTGGGCGTCGGGCCGGAGGAGCTAGCCGACAAGGTAGACGACGCGCTCTGCGAGATCGGCGACGTGCTTGCCGTCGTCGGATGGGGGGAGGCGAGGCGCGAGCGAGGGGGGATCGTTCCCCTTCTGGCCTCGGACCGCCGCGCCGCGTGGTCGCGCTCTCGCAACGCGGTGAGCGTGCGCGTGGACTCCTACCCGATCCTCCCGCAGGCTCTCGCGATGGGCGCCGCCAGCCTGGAGGTGGAGCCCTGGGTGCGCTCGGTAGGCACCGGCGAGACGCTCGGTTCGAGCCGCTGGCGCATCTGCCTAGAGCCCGGCGCGCTCCAGCGCCCCGACGCGCGGGCGTGGGTCGCGGGTCACACCATGCTTCGGGAGCGCGCGCCCGAGGTGCGGCGCTGGGTCGAGGAGGGGGGAAGGTGAGTCCGCTCGCGCTGGCGGCGATGGAGCTGCTCTCCAGGGTGGTGGACGACTGCCGCGAGGAGGGCGTCCCCGAGCCGAACGAGGGGCGCTGGCTCGAGTCGCCCTGGGCCCCCGTGCGCGCGGCGTGGTCGCGCGCCGAGGGCGAGGGCGGCGGCACCGCGGTGCAGGTCGCCATCAACTTCGCCTCGGGCGCGGACGAATCCAGCCTCGAGGAGGCGTCCTCGGCGCTCCTGCTCGCGCCGTTCGTCGGCTCGCTCAGATTGAGCGGCATCGACCGCGCGCTGTACCTGCTTTGCCCCGGCGGGTCCATCCTCAGCCAGGGCGCCCTCGACTGGGCGCAGGGGGTGCAGAGCGAGATCGAGTCGCAACAGAGCGAGTCGGCCTGACGGGGTTTTTTCGGCGTTTTGGCACGGTTCTTTGTCGAACGCGCCAATCCGGCAGCATAACAAGTTATGGATGCAGGTTTGGCCAGATCGGGAAGGGAAAGCAGACCCCCGCGGGATCGATCCTTGCGGGGGAGCCTCCTTTCCATCGATCACACCGAAAGCCTCTTGCGAGCCGATCGGGCCGCTTCAGACGATCGACCGCGTGTCCGAGTGGATGGGAATCCCAAAGTCAACTCTCCGCGAGTGGGTTGTGCGGGATTCCGCCTTCCCCGCCCGAAAGGTGGGGCGGCACTGGCTCGTTAACACGAAGGAACTTATTCCATGGTGGGAGGCCCAGAACCGGGGCGACAGGCCGATCTCGACTAAACAGCCGAAAACCCCCACCGACCAGATGAAGACGGGTGACGCGAGAACGGCGCGCGAGGGTGCTGCCCGGCTCCGCTACCCCAATCCGAGACCGCTATGAGAAGGACCAAAGGACAGGGAACGATCTACAGGCGCCGCGTCGGCGGCAAGAGCGTCTTCAAGGTAAAGGCCACCCGTGACGGCGTCACCGACTATGCGCAGGGCATTTTCGAAACCAAGCGCGAGGCGGAGAAGGCCTTGGCGGGGCTTCTCCGGACGCCCCGCGCCGCGAGGAGCTTTCCTTGCGTCGCCGATTACCTGGAGCGGCTACTGAACACCCGCCTTTCAAGCCGCGCGGTATGGTCGCCGACCACTTGGGAGACCGCCGAGTCGGCGCTGAGGATTCACATCCGACCCCACAAGTTCGGTTCGCTCAGGCTTGACCAGGTCCGAAAGGTGCACGTGCAGGACTTCGTGAGTTCCTTGATCGACAAGGGGCTCAAACCCAGCACGGTCCGCCGGATAGGCGCGATCGTCAGCACGGCGTTCTCCCACGCGGTCGAGGACGGCTTCGTCGAGCAGAACCCCGCGTTCCGGGTCAAGTACCCGCCCGTCGACGAGACCAAGAAGCGGGTGCTCAGCTTTGAGCAGGCGGCGAAGCTGCCTGCGCAGGTGGCGTCCGACAGGCTCTCGGCGATGCTACTCGCGGCGGTCGAGACCGGGCTCAGGCGCGGCGAGCTTTGTGGTCTCCGGTGGGACGCGCTCGACGAGAAGAAGGGGGTTCTGAACGTCGCCACCGCCCTCCGAATCGTCGACGGCAAGCTGGAGGAGGGACCGGTGAAGGAGAGGAAGCGCAAGCCCGCGATCCCGCTGACTCCCGGTGCCCTCGAGGCGATCTTGCGCCAGCCGCGGCGGAGCCAGTACGTCTTTACGACCGAGGACGGCTATCCGATACGACCGGACAACCTGAGTCGCGATTGGAAGCAGCTGAGGGACCGGCTCAAGAAGCGGGGCATCGACCTGGGCGGCATGAGGCTCCACGACCTGCGCGCCACCTTCATCACGCTCAACCTTGTCAACGGGGTGGATGTGCGGACCGTGAGCGAGCTGGTTGGGCACTCGAACCCCGCTTTCACCCTGCAGAAGTACGCCCGGTCCACCGAGGCGATGAAGAACGCGGCGATCGATAGGTTGACGGATAAGTTGACGGCGGCTCGGGCAACGCCAGAAAGTTGGCCCAAGGAGCCGAGCCAGACTCAGAAAATGGTGGGCGGTACAGGACTTGAACCTGTGACCCCTACAGTGTCATTGTAGTGCTCTACCACTGAGCTAACCGCCCGGGGGACTTCATGATGGCTTTTGATCCTTGGAAAAGTCAACCCGGGCGGTTCCGCCGTTTACGCTCCCGCGCCAGTCTGCACCTGGCCTCGGACCTCCCCGGCCGGCCAGTTCGGCGTGTGGACGTTGAAGTAGGTATCGCCGCTCAGGATCTCTTGGAGGATCGCCTCCTTCGTGACGAGCACCCCGCCCACCTCGCGGTCGACAAGGACGCCGCTGAAGGTGATCTTCGTGAGGCCGTTCTTCGTTTCCACGCGGGTGTCGTAGATCGACGAGTCGATCAGGTTCACGATCACGGGGCCCGACACACCGACCGCGCCTCGGTGGATGTGGTATCCCACGACCGGGCCCGACAGCCGCTGGACGTGCATGAACCCCTTGAACTCGAAGGTCTCGGGATCGATCGAGAACATGGCGACGCCGGAAGCGTCGCTGACGACTGGAGCGGCCTGGACCTCGTTCTCGGGAGCGAGGTGGCCGACGAACTGAAGCATCGCTGCGTAGGCCTGAACGGCAGCGAATGCCATGATCGGAAGGATAAGTTTGCGCAACATCAGTGCGCGTAACACCCGGATCGATAGGCGGTTCCCGGTTTCCGGGGGAAAGAGGAAAACCTTGTATCTAGTCATTCTCCTGTACGGCGTTCTCGCGTTCGTCGCGGCGACGAACCTGATCCTGATGCGGCGTCCCGGAAGAGGCGGCGATGCAAGGATCGCCGCGTTGATCCCGGCGAGAAACGAGGAATCCAACCTCAGACGGCTCGTTCCGGTGCTGGCGGCTCAAGGGTTCCAGGTTTTCGTCTATGACGACGATTCGGACGACGGGACGGCCCAGACGGCGAGCGAAGGAGGGGCGACGGTTCTGAAGGGTGGGAAGTTGCCGGAAGGCTGGACAGGGAAGAACCACGCCTGCCACTCGCTTGCGAAGGCCGCCGCAGAGGCCAGCGATGCCGAACACTGGGTCTTCCTCGACGCGGACGTCTATCCGAAAGACGGTTTCCTTGAAGCGCTCAACGAACTGAAGCGCCATGCGCCCGTCGTCACCGGGTTCCCTGAGGTGCTGCCCGGGCGGGGGTTGGAGCCGCTTTTCCTCGCCTGGGTCGGTTGGATACTCCTGGCGACGAACCCGTTCGGGATCGTGAGTCGAACGAGGATGGGCCACAACCGGTTCCTGAACGGCCAGTTCGTGCTCTGGCGCGCTTCCGTCTACACGCAGCTATGGCCCCACGAGCAGATGAGGGACGCCATTCTGGAGGACGTCCGCATCGGGCGTCTGCTCGCGAAGGAAGAGATCCGTGTCGAGACCGCCGACGTCTCCGGCGTCCTCGCCGTACGGATGTACGAGAACTGGCGGCAGACGCTCGACGGGATGTCGAAGAACTCCTTCGAGATCACGGGCAGCGCCGCCGGCACCCTTCTGCTCGCGATCCTGATGCTGGTCTTCGGTTGGGCGTGGGTGCTGGTGCCTTGGACCCTGGCGCTGTTCGTCTTCAGCGGCCTCTGCGTCGTTCGGCTGTGTCGGACGCCCTGGTGGCCGGCGCTGCTGATGCCGATCGCGGCGTCCGTGGGGGCATTCACGCTGCTCAGGTCGCTCTGGTGGCGGCGGACGGGGCGGACCGAGTGGAAGGGAAGGACGTACTCGGGCGGCGTCAAGTGATCGGTGTTCGGGGTTCGGATGGGGACGACCGCCGAGGGCGCTCCCGGATTTCTGCAGACGACACGGAGAGGCGCCCCTCCTCCAAGGCCAGGTGCTCGAAGGAGGAAGGCTTAGTGGTGGTGGGACGCTCTCGCGGCGTGGTCGGCTTCGACGAGCTTCGGATAGGTCGCGGTAACGACGATCGCGGCGATGATGCCGACGGCGAGGCCGATCAGGGCTCCGATGCCGCCGTTCGCCATATCGACAGGCTGATAATCGTGGGCGCCGCGCCCCCAGTCGTGGCCGACGATCGTCCCGAGGTAGAAGCCGGTCAGCGCCAGCAGGGGGGTGACGAGAAGCCATGCGAGCGCGACCCCGATCAGGGAGTCCTCATGGTCTCGGATCCTCTTCGGCAAGAACTCGAACAGCTTTTTCATGGCGGCTATTGTTGCACAAGATCACTTGAGGTCGAGGACGGCGGTGGGGAGGTTCAAGCTGAACTTCCTCTCGCCTCCGGTGTAGCGGAACTCGGGAAAGACCGCGAGGTAGCCCGTGTCCGGAACCTTGAACGTGATCTTGGGTTGGCTCGTGGTCGTCCCGCCAAGATCCATCTCGGCGGCCGGGACCCACTTCTTGTCGTCGAAACGGCGATCCTGGGACGTTGCCGTCCAGAGGACGATCTTGTCGAGGGCCGTCCCTTCCGTAACCATTTCGGCGGTCGCCTGGCCTTTCGAGCGCGATATCCGCCAGCCGAGCTTGGTGGGTAGCTTGCCGGTCCCGACAAGGCTCCGTGCGAACGCGCCGATCGTGGTCGCCGCCTGCATCCCGTTGCCGAGTTCGTGGCCCCCGTTCGCCACCGTCGTCACCCACTTGGGCTGGGCGAGCCCCGCCCAATATTGGTTGAGGGCGTCGGTCGTCCAGTAAGGGTCGTTGGCCCCGTTCACGATGAGCGTGGGGACGGTGACGTTGCGGCGGTAGGAATAGGGGTCGACGATCAGGGCGAGCCGGTTGCCGCGTTCGGTGGCGATCTTGTCCTGCAGGTCGCGCTTCGTGTAGTCCTCGATCATCGGGCTGTAGCGACCCCACGATTCCATCTGGTGGCGCATCTGGGCGGCCAGGTTGAGGTTGTCGTAGACCATGGGAGCGATGCCGATGACCCGTTTGTCCTTCGCCGCGCCGACGAGCCAGGTTGTCCAACCACGTTTGCTGGCTCCGGTGACGACGAACTTCTTGATGTTCGGGTGAGCCTTCTGGATGGCGTCCATCGCGCGGATCGCCGCTTTCGTCATGGGGAACAGCAACGGCCACGAAGCGTCGCCGCTCTGGAGGTACCGCTCGAAAGTGTGCGCGATCAGGTCGTCCTCCCGAAGGTCCCACAGAGGCTGGTTGGGGATGTTGAAGAGCATGGCCACGGGGAGGCCGCTCAGGAGGGTCGCAGCGGCGAGGGTGCTGACATCGCCCTTGAAGGGGCCGTCCCCGGTGATATAGAGGATCGCGGTATCGCCGACGATCGGCTTGGTCGGGTGGCGCATGACGATCGTGTGCTTCCAGGGGATCCCCTGCCACGTCAGGCTCGTCATCTCGATATTCCCTTCGACTTCCTTCGAAGAGAACGAAGCGTCGGGGCGCGACAGGAAGTCGTACAGTTCCTTGGGCGGTTCCGGCGGTATCACGGCGAGTAGCGCGAGAAGGCTCAGCATCGGCATGTGTTCCTACGTTACACGATGCCGACGGGTGGCCGTTCGGTTCGATCTAGAGGTAGCACACCTTCACGGGCTCGTCGCCCTGTGACCAGCCCATCACGGTCGTGTCGTGCAGCCAGAACAGGTCGGATTTGCCCTGCTGGCTCTTTTCCGCATCCTGCTCGACCAGCGGCCGGACCTCGTTCAACAGACGCTCCTCCTCGAACTCGTCCAGCGGACGGAAGTGCGCGGCGATCTCGGCGATCTGCTCGATCTGAATCTCGACGTCCATGCCGACGATCGCGAGGGAGACGCCGGGCAGGCCGAGCGAGTATCGGAGGGCGAGGTCGACGTTCTTGAACTGCCCGTGACCGAGCGCCTTCATCGCGATCACGCCGACGTCGTGCTTCACCGCCTTGGGCAGACAGAAGGTCTCGGGGCTGGTGACCAAGCGGTCGGCCACGCCGAGGGCGACGAGCACGGTGTCGAACGGATACTGCTCGAGCGCATGGCCGAGGATCTCGGGGCGGGCGTGCCCCGTGATGCCGATGTAGCGGACGAGCCCCTCCGACCTCGCCTCCTCGAGCGCAGCCACCGCGCCGTCGGGAGCGAGCGCCTGCTCCAGGTCCGCCCAAGCGTTCACGGCGTGGACCTGGATGAGGTCGACGTGGTCGGTCTGGAGGCGGGTCAGCGACTCGTGGATCTCGCGCTTGACGCCGTCTTTGCTCCGGCGATTGATCTTGGTGGCGAGGAAGACCTCGTCGCGGCGGGTTCTCATCACCTCCCCAACCTTGGGCTCGCTGCCGTAGTCGGGGGAGGTGTCGAGGTAGGTCACGCCAAGGTCGATGGCCCGGTTGAGGCACCGTACGGCGTGATCCATCGTAACCTGCTCCTTCCCCAGGGGCGCGGTTCCATAGCCGATGAGGGGGACTTTGACCCCGGTCTTGCCAAGGATGCGATCTGGCTGAAGTCGATCAGGCATGTTGGTTCGTCGATGCTCCCAAGCGCTAGACCGAGGAGCCTAAAACAAAGTTCCTGCAAGAGGGGTGGTTACGGGACGATCTCGCGCGTCTCGCCGTCCGGCCTTTGGTAAGCCTCATAAATCCGGAGGATCTGGAGAGCATCGTCGAGCGTCCCCTTCTCCGGCGGGAGGCCTTGAAGCGACCGCTCGACGAAAT
>DASWVS010000019.1:0-6161 GCA_036401135.1 Fimbriimonas sp. | reverse complement strand
TACGCCGTCTCCCAAACCTTCGTCGGAGGGGCGTGCAGAAGGACCTTCTCGAGCGCCTCCTCGAACGGGATCAAGGGTGCCCGCCTCCGCGCAGGATGCCGGTCGCGTGGGCGAGGGTCGGCAGGACGGCGTTGAGGCAATCCACCACCCCGCCGGTCGAACCGGGCAGGCACAGGACCACGCAGCTGCCCCGAACCCCTGCCAGGGACCGGCTCATCATCGCGTAGGGCGTCCGCCGCTGTCCATACGCGCGCATCGCCTCCTCGACCCCTTCGAGCCGACGGTCGAGCAGCGGTTCGACGGCCTCGGGCGTCCGGTCTCGGGGCCCGATCCCCGTCCCGCCCGTGGCGACCAGCAAGTCGACGCCCGACGCGCCCTCGATGAACGCCCGGATCTTTTCCGGCTCGTCCGGCACCGTCCGCACCTCGTCCACGGCCATCCCCTCCGCCAGGAGCCTCTCGCGGATCGCCACCCCCGACCGGTCCTGCGCCGTCCCCGCCGAGACCGAGTCCGAAACCACCAGGACGGCCGCCCTCAGCGGCCGTTCGACCGAAGGCTTGTAGTCGCTCTTACCCCCTCGCTTGTCGAGCAGTGTCACCGCCTCGATCTCGAGGTGGTCGTCGATCATCTTCAGGATGTCGTAGAGGTTCAGGGCGGCGACGGCCGCAGCCGTCAGCGCCTCCATCTCGACCCCGGTCTTATACACCGCCTTGGCGCTGGCGGTGACGACGATCCGGTCCTCACCGAGCTCGAAATCGACGCCGACATGGTCGAGGGCGACCGAATGGCAAAAGGGGATCAGCAAGGGCGTGTTCTTCGCCGCCAGGATCCCCGCCACCTTCGCCACCGGCAGGGGGTCGCCCTTCGGCACCCGCCCCTCGCGGATGGCGGCGATGGAAGAAGGGCTGACGCGCACCGTCGCCTGGGCGGTCGCGGTACGAAGGGTGTCGAACTTGTGGGAGACGTCTCTCATCGCTTTGGGAGCGCAGGCTTCAGCCTGCATGGGTCCGCAGGATTCATCCTGCGACTAACCGCCAATCTGGATCATGCTCCTGTTCTTGATTCTCGCCAGGATCTCGGCGGGAGCATGTCCGGCCGCCTTCCGCGTCACGGCTTCCCGGATCGTGGCCGAGATCTCCTCGTCGGTCGCGCCTGCGCGGAGCCGGTCACGGAGCGGGAACTCCTCCGGTCCGAAAAGGCAAGCCTTCACGTTCCCTTCGGCGGTGAGGCGGATTCGGTTGCAGCCGGCGCAGAAGCTCTCCGTCATGGAGGTGACGAAGCTGACCGTGGCCTCGCGGCCTTCGATCGCGAAATCCTTCGCCACCGCGTTCGGCCCCGAGTCGATCGGAGACAGCCGGTACGCCGACTCGATCCGCTCCCTCATCTCGCGATACGGCACCAGCCCGCCCTTGCTCCAGCCGTTGCCGTCGAACGGCATAAACTCGATGAACCGGACATTTACGGGTTGGTCCCGGAAGTGGTCCACGAACTCCACCAGCTCGTCGTCGTTGATCCCCGCCATCACCACGACGTTCAGCTTCAGGGGCGTGAATCCCTCCGCGATCGCCGCCGCGATGCCGTCCATCACGTCCTGGTACCGGTCCCGGCGCGTGATCTCGAGGAAGCGGCCGGGACGGAGCGTGTCGAGGCTGACGTTCATCCCCGTCAGGCCGGCCCGGCGATAGGTCCCGGCTTTCGCCGCCACCGTCGTCCCGTTCGTCGTCATCAGGAGCGAACGGACTCCGGGGATCCGCGCCAGGTCGCCGATCAGCGTCTCGAGACCTTTTCGGACCGTGGGCTCTCCGCCCGTCAGCCGGATCTTGTCCACGCCCATCGACGCGAAAAGTCGGGCGAGGCGGACGATCTCCTCGTAGGTCAGGATCTCCTCGCGCTCCCGCCAGGGGATCCCCTCCGGCGGCATGCAGTACACGCACCGGAAGCCGCAGCGGTCCGTCACCGAGATCCGCAGGTATCGGTGGGCGCGGCCAAACGTGTCGACGAGGTTCGCCATGGGATTTCCATGCATTATGACGATCCCGGACGAAACGGGATATGAGCCGCGTCATTTACGGGCGGCTATCCCGCCAGGAGCCTGCTCAACCGGGGCTCGTCGAGGATCGTGATGTTCTGGCGCTCCGTGGCGATGACGCCCTCCTTCTGCCACCGGCTCATCGTCCGGATCGTCGACTCGACGGTCGTGCCGGCCATCTCGCTGATTTCCTGCCGCGTCAGGGGCACGTCCAATCTCACCGTTTTGCCCTCGCGCCGGGCGTAGGACTCCATCAGGATGAACAGGATCGCCGCGATCCGCTGCTCGACGGTCCCTCCCGACATCCGGGACATCAGGTCGACCATGCCATGGAGCCGGACGGACAGTTTTCGCACGAGACGGTCCTTCAGCGGCGCGCTCTCCTGATAGATCGGAAGGAAAACCGCCTTGGGAATGCGCAGGTACCAGAGGTCGGTCACAGCGATCGCGCTGAGAGGGCACCCGGTCCCCTCGATCGACCCGAGCATGCCGAAGATCTGTCCCGGCCCCATCAACTCGGCGGTCATGTCGATGCCGTCCTCGCAGCTCCGGACCATCTTGATAAAGCCGTCGTAGCAAAGCCCGAAGAAGTCGACGGTGCTGCCGGTGATCCAGATATAGTCCCCTTTCTTCGCCTCCACCACTCGCGAACTCGTGATGATCCGTCCAAGCTGTTCGGGGGTGAGGGAGTTCAGCAGCGTACTGGATTGCGCGACGGTCTCGGCAATCGGCTTCTGAATCGAATGCGGCATTCCGGTTAGTATGACGACGCTTTTCCTCCAGTCGTGGCAACTGCGAGCGTCCCTGCATGCTCATCGCAATAAGTGCTTCTTATTGGCATTGGGTCCAGGATCCTGTACTAATCCACGTTCTTTGGATCCCCCTTCCGCCCGAAATCCTTTCTTCCCGGGGAGAAAGGGGCTAAGACGAGTTTGGATATCGGCGATCGCGGGCTCGCTGATCGAGAGCGGTGCCGGGGCACCGCACTCTACACCGGACCTTCCCCCACGTGGGGAGCGGCTATCATCGGGTCATGGAAAACCCGTTCAAGTACGTCGCGAGCCTCTCCAGCGAGATCGAGATTCCCAAGGACGGCATCACGAGCCGCGCGCTTTACAACGATGCCGCCACCCGCGTGGTCATCTTCGGGTTCGACCAGGGGCAGGAGCTTTCGGAGCACACGGCGTCCATGCCCGCCATCGTCCATATCCTCAGCGGCGAGGCCACGCTGACCCTCGGCGACCAGCCCCAGGAAGCGAGCGCGGGTTCGTGGGCCTATATGGAGGCGAACCTCTCGCATAGCATCGTGGCCAAGACGCCGGTGATAATGCTCCTGACGATGATGAAGGCGGCGAAGGGCTCTTAAGTATCATTGCGCCTATGAATCGAACTGCGCGCGTGTACGTCGCCGGCCATCGGGGGTTGGTCGGCTCCGCCATCCTTGGTGCCCTCCGGAAGCGGGGCTGCGAGAACCTTGCGACCCGCACCAGCTCCGAACTCGACCTGCGGGACCAGCGCGCGGTCCGGGAGTTCTTTGAAGCGGAGCGGCCCGAGTACGTCTTCCTCGCGGCAGCGAAGGTGGGCGGCATCCTCGCGAACAACACCTACCCGGCGGAGTTCATCTACGACAACCTGGCGATCCAGAACAATATCATCGAGTCCGCCTACAGGAACGGGACGATAAAGCTCCTGTTCCTCGGTTCGTCCTGTATCTACCCCAAGCACGCGCCCCAGCCGATGAAGGAGGAGCACCTCCTGACGGGGCCGTTGGAGCCTACGAACGAGGCGTACGCGATCGCCAAGATCGCCGGCCTGAAGATGTGCGAGGCGTATCGCAAGCAGTACGGGTTCGACGCCATCAGCCTCATGCCGACGAACCTGTACGGCCCTGGCGACAACTTCGACCTGAACGGCTCCCACGTCCTGCCCGCCCTCATGCGCAAGTTCCACGAGGCCAAGGCGAGCGGGGCGAAGGAGGTGGTCGTCTGGGGCACGGGGACGCCGAAGCGGGAGTTCCTCTACTCGGAAGACCTCGCCGACGCGGCGCTCTTCCTCATGGACCACTACAGCGACTTCGGCACCGTGAACGTCGGGGTGGGCGAGGACCTCTCGATCGGCGAGCTCGCTCGGAAAATCGCCGAGGTCGTCGGCTTCGAGGGAGAGACGGTCTACGACGCCTCCAAGCCCGACGGTACCCCGCGCAAGCTTCTCGACGTTTCCAAGCTCCACGCTCTCGGCTGGAAGGCGAAGACGCCTCTCGAAGAAGGCCTGAGGCAGACCTACCGGTGGTTCCTGGAGACCCAGCGCGAGGCGGTGCGGCTCTAGCCCGCCTGCGAGCCCGGGGGGGAGGGGCGAACCGGACCGGCTGCGACCGGCAGATCGAACGTTAGCGCTTGAACAGCCGCATCAACGCCTCCCTCGAAAGCGTGACCGTGATCGGGCGGCCGTGGGGGCAGAGGTAGGGGTTCTCGGTCTCGGCGAGGTCGACGATCAGCTTCTCCATCTCGGGCACGCTCAGCGGATCGCCGGCTTTGACCGCCATGTGGCAGGCGGTCGTGATCCAGATCTGTTCCCGGGTCGGGACCAGACGGCGGGTCACGCTCGTTTCGACCAACTCGTCGACCATGTTCCGAAGCAGGCGGAGCGGGTCCTTGCCCCGGATGGCGGCGGGTACGGCGCGCACGACGTAGCTCTCGCCGCCGAACGGTTCGAGGTCGAACCCGACCCGCGTCACCTCGTCCAGCTTCTCCCGCAGGAGCACGGCGCTGCGGCGGTCGAGGTGCAGGGCCTGGGGTACGAGGAGCGGCTGCTTCTCGATCGCGCTCGAGCCCTTGAGGCCGCACAGGTACTCGTACAGGATCCGCTCGTGGGCGACGTGCTGGTCGATCAGGACGACCCCGTGCCGGGTTTCGGCGATGATGAACGTGTTCATCGCCTGGCCGATCACGCGAAGGCCGTCGAGGAGCGAGGAGAAGGGCGTCGAGGCGCTGGGCGCGTGTGGCGCCAGGGAGTCCGGCAAGGCATCGGGCGCGAAGCGCGAGGCGTCGGGATCCAAGCCGGACGTGGGCAGCGGAACCGACAGCAAAGGTCGATGGTCTTCCAGGGGCGTGATCCCGCCCCACGCCTCGCGCCGGGCGCCTTCCGCCTCCCGAAGGGCCTCGTTCGCGGCGGCGACGGCGCTGGCGTCCGGCATCATTCCCTGCTCCATGAGCGACGTGCGCACCGCCATCCGGATCGCGTCGAAAGCCGCGCCCTCGCTCTGGAATTTGACCTCGCTCTTGGTCGGCGAAACGTTGACGTCGATCTTCGACGGGTCCACGTCGATCATCAGGGCGACGATCGGGAAGCGGCGCTCGGGCGTGATGTCGCGGTAAGCCTGGTCGAGCGCAGCGGTGAGGGTCCTCGTCCGAACCGGCCTTCCGTTCACATAGAGGTACTGGTACGTCCGGTTCGGCTTGGTCACGTAGGGCGGGCTGACGAAGCCGGAGAGCCTGAGCCCGGCCGCCTCGAGCGCGACCGGCGCGAGCGACCTCGCCATGTCCCTCCCCCAAACGGCGGCGAGCGCCTCCTGACGGTCGCCGCTCCCGGAGGTTTGGATCGCAAGCTGCCCGTTGTGGGTCATCGTGAACCCGACGCGGGGGTAGGCGAGGGCGTAGCGGGAAACGTGGTCCATCGCTTGACCGAGCTCCGTGGTGTCGCTCTTCAGGAACTTCAGACGGGCGGGGGTGTTGAAGAACAGGTCCTCGACCAGGACCTCGGTGCCGCGCGGACCGCTCTTTGCGACCGAAGGCATGAGGGTGCCGCCTTCGATCGCGGCCACGTACCGCAGGCCGTCCTCGGTCGCGGACGACAGCGTCATCCGCGAAACGGAGGCGATGCTGGGGAGCGCCTCGCCGCGAAAGCCGAGCGTCCGAACGCCCAGCAGGTCGTCGGCGGACAGGATCTTGCTGGTGGCGTGCCGCTGGAGCGCGCCGCGTACGTCCTCCTCGGACATGCCGCAACCGTCGTCGACGACGCGGATGAGGGTGCGCCCGCTGTCGACCAGGTCGATCTGGATCTTGCGCGCGCCGGCGTCGAGGGCGTTCTCGACGAGCTCCTTTACGACGGACGCCGGCCGTTCGACGACCTCGCC
>DASWVS010000018.1:0-1919 GCA_036401135.1 Fimbriimonas sp. | reverse complement strand
ATCACGACCGCCACCGCCGTCGCGCCCGGCGTGTCGTACTGCTCGAGCTTGCTCATGATGATGAGGGGCGCGATCTCCGTTTTGCCGGGGAGGTTGCCCGAGATGAACACCACCGACCCGTACTCGCCGGCGGCGCGCGCGAAGGCGAGGGCGAAGCCGGTCAGGAGCGCCGGCAGCACCACCGGCACAATGACCCTCCGGAACGTCTGTGCGCGCGAGGCCCCCAGCGAGGCCGCCGCCTCCTCCGTATCGGCGTCCATATCCTCGAACACCGGCTGGACCGTGCGGACCACGAACGGGATGCCGATGAAGACGAGCGCGACCACCACCCCGATCGGCGTGTAGGCGATCTTGACGCCGTAGGGGGCGAACAGGCGGCCGATGAGCCCGTTCTCGGCGCAGATCGTGGTCAGGCAGATCCCGGCGACGGCGGTCGGCAGCGCGAACGGAAGGTCGACGAGGCCGTCCACGATCCGCTTTCCGGGGAAGGCGTATCGGGCGAGGACCCACGCGACGAGGAACCCAAACACCAGATTCACGCACGCGGCGGCGAACGCCGCCCCGAAGCTGAGCTTCAACGCGCTGACCACGTTCGGCCGGGTGACGATGTTGAGGAAACGGTCCCATGTCAGGGCGGACGTCTTCACGAACATCGTCGAGAGCGGGATCAGGACGATCAGCGAGAGATAGAACAGGGTGATGCCCAGGGTCAGTCCGAACCCCGGGATCACGCTTCGATGGCGCTTGAGCCTGAACATGGGCTTAGCCTTCGTAGATCTGATCGAACACGCCCTGGTCCGCAAAGTGCTCGTCCGTCGCCTCGGCCCATCCTCCGAAGGCTTCGTCGATCGTCATCAGCTCCAGTTCGGGGAAAGCGACGCCCCGGACCTTCTTGCGCGGGCGATAGTGGTGCTTTGCCGCGATCCGCTGCCCTTCCTCCGAGTACAGGTATTCGAGGTAGGCCTTCGCGACGTCGGCCGTCCCGTGCTTCTGGACGACCTTGTCGACGACCGCCACCGACGGCTCGGCGAGGATGCTGACGGACGGATAGACGATCTCGACCGCCCCTTCCTTCATCTCCCTGGCGGCGAGGATCGCCTCGTTCTCCCAAGCCAGGAGCACGTCGCCGATCCCTCGCTGGACGAAGGTGTTCGTCGAGCCGCGGGCTCCGGAGTCGAGTACCGGCACGTTCTTGAACAGCGCTTTCAGGAAGTCTTTCGGGTCCTTGTCGTGCTTCTCCGCGTAGCCCCACGCGGCGAGGTAGTTCCAGCGGGCGCCGCCGGAGGTCTTGGGGTTCGGCGTGATGACCTGCACCCCGGGCTTTACCAGATCGTCCCAGTCCTTGATCCCCTTCGGGTTGCCGCGGCGCACCAGGAAGACGATGGTCGACGTGTAGGGGGCGGCGTTGTCGGCCAGTTCCTTTTCCCAGCCTTGCTCGATCAGACCGGCCTTCTCGACCTCGGAGACGTCTTTGGCGAGGGCGAGCGTGACGACGTCCGCCTCGAGGCCGTCGATCACGGATCGGGCCTGCTTGCCCGAGCCTCCGTGCGACTGCTTGATCCTGACCTCCTGGCCCTCTTTTTCCTTCCAGTGCCTGGCGAAAGCCTTGTTGAAATCCTCGTAGAGTTCGCGAGTCGGATCGTAGGAGACGTTGAGCAGGGTGACGGCCGGCTTGGCGCCGGTCCCGGTGCCGGAGGGCAGGCTCGAAGTGCGGGCGCAGCCTCCGATGGCGATCAGGGCGGCGAGAATAAGGTAGTTGCGATTCATAGATGCCTCTCGTCAAAAGCGTGCGTTGTAGGTGAGGAGTCCCCAGACTTGGTCGTCTGCCGCGCCCTTCAGGACGCTGTCTACGAAGGGCCCGGGCTTGAACCATCCCAGCTCCAAGGTGAGGTTGCTCGCGCCGGTGAGGGCGTAGTCGA
>DASWVS010000017.1:0-3503 GCA_036401135.1 Fimbriimonas sp. | reverse complement strand
TCGATCCCGTCGCTCACGCCTTGGACCCATGCCTCCTGGTAGGTGGGGATGTCGGTCGTCCACCGGGACCGTTCGCCGACGAGGTAGTTGACGCGGCCGGAAAGCTTCTTGCTTCCGAGGGCCGACCCGGGTTGCGTGCCCGAAAAACGAACGCGTACGACATGGCCCGTTCGCCTCGTGCGCACGGTCGTGTTGTAGTCGAGGACGACTCCGTCGTCCGTTACCCAAAGATCCAAGCCGGGGACGCTGGCCCGAAATTTAGCCTGTCCGTCCCACTGGCCGCGGTTCTCGACGAATGCGAGGTTGCTGGATGTCTGTGGAGAGCTGGGCAGATTGGCGGTGGGTAAGAGCGCCACCAGGGAAACCGTCGCTAACGCAAGCATGACGTCCCCATTTTATCGAAGGACTTACACGATTAAGCCAGCAATATTGCGGTTATTTGAACGTGTTAGCCCTTTCGGGGTTCCTGCAGGGGGTGAGGGCCGGGAAGATCCCCCGGCCTTGGGTCGTCATCAGCCTTCGGCGAGACGTTTGCCTTCGATCCGATTCTTTTCGATGTAGTCCCGCCAGTTGTCGGGGACGTCGCTGTCGACGAAGATCGCGTTGACCGGACATTCGGGCTCGCAGAGTCCGCAGTCGATGCATTCGTCGGGGTTGATGTAGACCATGTCTTCCGCCTCATAGATGCAGTCGACGGGGCAGACGGTCATGCAGGACTTGTCCTTGACTCCGATGCAAGGTTCGGTGATGACGTAGGGCACTTGGGTTTGCTTCTCCTGGGCGTGGTAACGACTCGCTCCGTTGCGTAGCTTCGTCTAGTCTAGCCCACCGGGGTGCCTCGGCGAGTCTGAGGTTTTTGCGACTTGGAGGATCGGGCGGCAAAGGCTTTGGGTTTTTCGAAACCCGTCATATAATGCCGTCTTAACGCATTTGACCTCACTGGAGAGGCTTGCGAGCCGCTGGAGGCTTCGGAGGGTAGAGGTATGCGTATTCATCGTCTTCTCGCGGCTGCGGCCGCTCTGATGTCGGCCGCGATGGCGCCCGCCCAGGACGGGGCGCCCCCGGTCAGTCCCGTCGACAGCGTCTGGGTTGCTGTCTGTTCCGCCCTCGTCCTGCTGATGACGCCCGGCCTGGCCCTGTTCTACGCGGGCATGGTTCGTCGCAAGAACGTCCTCAGCACGATGATGCACTCGTTCATCATGCTGGGCGTCGTGAGCGTGGTGTGGCTCCTCGTCGGCTACTCGATCGCCTTCGGCAAGAGCTCCGGCTGGATCGGAGGCCTGGAGTTCCTCTTTGGGAACGGGGTTTCGATGAAGGAGCCGTATCCCCACCTGACCCCGCCGATGACGATCCCGAACGGGCTCTTCATGCTGTTCCAGATGATGTTCGCCGTCATCACGCCCGCCCTGATCTCGGGAGCGATCGCCGAGCGCATGAAGTTCGGCGGCTACCTGTTCTTCACCACGATGTGGTCGCTGTTCGTCTACGCGCCGGTCGCCTGCTGGGTCTGGAACCCGGGCGGCTGGCTCTTTGCGCGGGGTGCGCTCGACTTCGCGGGCGGAACGGTCGTGCATCTGGCGAGCGGCGTGTCGGCGCTGGCCGCCTGTGTGGTCCTGGGTCGGCGTCAGGCGCTCGAGCACCAGGAGCCGATCCTCCCGAACAACCTGACCACGACCCTGCTCGGCGCCGGGCTTCTCTGGTTCGGCTGGATCGGCTTCAACGCCGGTTCCGCGCTGTCGATGAACGACGTCGCGGTCTCCGCCTTCCTCGCTACGCACCTCGCGGCGGCGGCGGGCATGCTCGGATGGCTCGTCTGCGAAAAGATGTCCTACGGAAAGCCGACCGCGCTGGGCGCTGCCTCCGGCCTCGTGGCCGGGCTCGTGGGCATCACCCCTGGCGCGGGGTTCGTCGCTCCCGTGCCGGCGGTCCTGATCGGCTTCCTCGTCGGGATCGCGTGCTGCCTCGGGATCAGGCTGAAGAACCGGCTGAAGTACGACGACTCGCTGGACGTCGTCGGCGTGCACGGGATCGGCGGGCTCTTCGGAGCGATCCTCACGGGGGTCTTCGCCTCGGCGGACGTCAACGGCGCGGTCGGCGCGGCCCTCGAGGCCAACGGCGGCAGAGGCGGCCTTCTGCTGACGCAGTTGATCGGCGTGGCGGCGGTCTCGCTGTTCGCGTTCGTCGCGACGTTCGTCCTGATGAAGGTCGCGCAAGCGGTCGTGGGGGTCCGCGCGACCCGCGACCAGGAAGCGGAAGGCCTCGACCTGGCGCTGCACGGGGAGGCGGGCTACAACCTGTAGAAAAATGACCAAGATCGAAGCATATATTCGGAATCAACGACTGGAAGAGGTGCAGGACGCGCTCGACGCCCTCGACATCGCGGGCATGACCGTGATCGACGTCCGGGGTATGGGCCGGTCCAAGGGGGTCACCCACACCT
The DNA here is from genome assembly GCA_036401135.1 of Fimbriimonas sp. Taxonomy (GTDB): domain Bacteria; phylum Armatimonadota; class Fimbriimonadia; order Fimbriimonadales; family Fimbriimonadaceae; genus Fimbriimonas. Next base: position 1,063 of record DASWVS010000017.1, on the reverse strand, counting down.
ACCGCGGGTCGCAGTACACGCTGAACCTGAACCCGCGCCTGAAGCTCGAGATCGTTGTCAACGACGAACAGGTGGACGAGGTCGTCGAGGCGATCCAGCGGTCGGCATCGACCGGAGAGGTCGGCGACGGCAAGATCCTGATCATCCCGCTCGCGGAGGTCATCCGGATCCGTACCGGAGAGCGAGGGGACGCCGCCCTCAGCTGACGGCCTCCGATGCGCAACATCTTCTAGGTAGGAAAGATGCGAGGATCGTCTACAATACGAGGATGTTCGGCGCCACGCGCGCGTAGAAGATAGAGAAGCAATGATCACCTTGAGCGAACGAGCAACCACCGAGTTGAAGGATTTGATGGCCAGCCAGGAAAAGAACTCCGCGGCACTGCGCGTGTGGGTTGCCGGAGGTGGCTGCTCCGGCCTCCAGTACGGGATGGCCCTCGACGACGCCGAACCCGAGGCGGACGACCAGGTCTTCGAGCACGAAGGCGTGAAGATCTATGTCGACGGACTGAGCCTGAACTACATGAGCGGAAGCACGGTCGACTACGTCGACGACCAGCTCGGCGGCGGCTTTAAGATCGAAAACCCGAACGCCGTCTCCAGCTGCGGCTGCGGCTCGTCCTTCCAGACCGAAGAAGGCCAGGGGGGCGGGTGCGGAAGCGGCTGCGGGTGCGGAAGCCGGTAACGGCCTCTTCAAGACCTTGGGCAGACCTGCGGGAACGAACTTCCCGCAGGTCTTTTTCGTGTTAGGCTGGTGGCATGTTCTGGCTCGCCGTCGGCTTCCTGCTCACGTCGTTCGGGCTGTCGATGCTGGCCTTTTTCGCCGACGACCCGGACCTGGATCGGGACCCCTACGCGCGGAACGCCGGAGCCGGAGGCGGGTTCCTCGCCTTCCTCGGCCTGATCACGATCTTTCTCGGCGCTCAGACGAGCCGGGAGCTTGCCGTGCCGACGCTGGTCCTTTCGCTGCTGGTGGGTGCGACCGGCGCCTGGATCCAGCGAAAGAGGCGACGCTCGAAAGAGCGGGCTCTCCTCCGTCGCGAGCGCGGAAGGAAACTCCGGCG
>DASWVS010000016.1:0-13632 GCA_036401135.1 Fimbriimonas sp. | reverse complement strand
CCCAGCCGCTCGTCGCGCTGCGGGCAGTCCGTCGGCACCTCGAGGTAGTTCCCCCGCTGCCCCCAATAGATGTTGCTCTGGAGCTGGTTCACCATCGGGTTCGAGCACTCGAACGTTCCCGTCTGAGGCGTGTCGGAGGTGACGACGATCCCGGTGATAGCGTCCGGCCCCGGCTTTCCCGGATAGCCCGAAACCTCCACGTACCGGAAGCCGTGGAAGGTGAACATCGGTTCCCAGACCTCGGTCTCGTCCCCCCTCGTCGTATAGCGGTCGGTTGCCTTCGCCCCGCGGAGGTTCGCGGTATAGATCGTGCCGTCGGGATTCAGCATCTCGGCGAACCGAAGCTTCACGGTCGTCCCTGCCTCGCCCCGTACCCGCAGCCGACTCCAGCCGACCATGTTCTGCCCGAGGTCGAACACGTACGTCCCCGGCGTCGGCTCGGTGATCTTTCTGGGCTTGAGCTCTGCGACTTTGCGCACGGTTGGGCTGCGCTGGGCGACGAGCGGGACTGCGTCCAACTCCTGCACCTCGACTCTTACCGGCTGCGGCCAGATCCTCCGGGCGTCGAAAGACTCGCCCATGAGCAGGTCGTTCTCGGTGATCCGGTTGTAGGAGGCGAGCCACCGATCGTCCGTCGCGATCGTCTCCAGCGTGCCGTCCTGAAACTCGACTTCGACCTGGGCGAGCCCCATCGGCTTCGGACCGTAGTTGCCCTGGCCCGTCAGGCCGACGTGGCCGCAATACCAACCGTTGCCCAGCACCATGGACAGCGCGTGCCGCCCCTTCTGGAGCTGCCTCGTCACGTCGTAGGTCTGGTACTGGATCCGCTTCTTGTAGTCGGTCCATCCGGGAGTGAAGAAGTCCTCCGAGACCGGCTTCCCCTCGAGGAAGAGACGGTAGAGGCCCTTCCCGCTGGCATAGATCCGCGCACGCTTCACTGCCTTCGGCGTCTCGAAGGCGCGAGTGAGGGTGACGGAGCGCGGGTCGACCTGGCCCCAGGACGGCTTGCCGTACGGAGCGCCGCCGACCTCCACCAAGTCCTTCGCCCCCACCCACGCTTGCCCATCCAGGCTCGCCTCCCAGTTCGGGCCGGTCGCCACCGTCACCACGGTTCCGTCCTTGTAGCGGACTTCGCCCAGAAGGGCGAAGCCGGCACGGGACTGGTCGTTCGTGGCGGCGGCTTCGAGGGTGTTCCCGCCGGGCTTCAGATGGTCCGTCAGATCCACCACGCTGAAGCGCTGCCAGCCCGAAGAGACGCCGACCTCCGTCCCGTTCGCCACCAGCCCTAGGCGGTCGTCGACCAAAACCCCGAACGTCGCGCGTACGATCTCGCCCGCCGGCAGCTCGAAACGCTTCCGAAAATGGCGAACCCCCGCCGGCGCGTCCTTGCTCGGCTCCCCCTCGGGATACCAGATCCACCGCGCGCGTTCGAAGCGGTCCAGCCGCGGAAGCTCGCTCGGCATGCCGATCCACTTGGCTTTCCAGTCCTCGCGACCGAGCATCCCCATCTCCCAGAACGCTTGCTTCGAGCCTTTCGGAGCGCTCGCCGCGTCCCCCCACGTCAGCACCTTCCACCAAGCCCGCTGCCCCTTCCCCAGCGCCTTCCCTCCGTACTCGATGTGAGTCGTCTCGTCGCTCACGACCTTGCCCGTGTCCCAAAGGTCCGCCCTTCCGGGCTGGAGATTCTCCGGACTGGATGCGACGAGCAGTTGGTACGCCTCCTGCTCGGCGTTGCGCCGGGACGACTCGACGATCCAGCTGAGTCGAGGCTTCGCCTCCTGGATCCCGATCGGATTCGTCAGATACTCGCACCGGAGGCGGGCGGGCGCAAGGTCGGAAGGAGCCAGGGCGCAAACGGTCAGCAGGGAGAGAAGCATCGAGTGCTCCCAGCTTAACCTATACAGTGCAGTGCCGGGGCACCTCGCTCTAAAGGCGTGCCACGGCTTCCGTGCGAATCGCGACCGGCCCCAACAGCCCCGACGGCTGCAGCGGGTCGCCCCGGCGCCACAGGTTCCACGACGAGAAGGTCTGCCGCCCGGCAGGGCTCCTTTCGCCGCGCAGGAGCCAATCCGGCCAAGCCTTCAGGTTGCCGCTCGGGTTTCGGTCCGAGTCCGGCGGCAGGTGCTCGTCACCGATCATCCGGTTCGGCCACAGGTTGGTGACCCTCGCCTCAAGCAGGTTCTCTCCAACCTTCAGCCACCGGGTGACGTCCACCGTGTAGGGGGCCCGCCACAGAATCCCCAGGTCCTTCCCGTTCAGCCGAACCTGCGCGTACGCCTCGACCCTCCCCAGGTCGAGCGTATGGCGGTAGTTCGGGCCCCGGTGGCTCATCGGGAGCGTGAACGTCTTGCGGTACGTCGCCGTCCCCGAGAAGAACCGGACTCCCGGGATCGCCGACTCCGACCAGGACGAGAGCCTAGGCAAGGCCATCGAAGCCGGGGCTCCCTGGTTTGGCGGGAACTCCAGCGTCCAGTCTCCGTGGAGGGGAATGGCCTCCGGCAGGGGCGGGACCACCGTGCGGAACGATCGTCCGGACCGCCAACGGACCGAGTACGAACCCGGTTGCCGAACCACCATCCTCGGAGTCGTCCCCTCGATCGCCGCCGCCATCGGCAGGTCCTGCGGCATCGGGAGCGTAACCGTCTCCGGGTCCGTGGCACGGACCGACACCGGCTTCCCGTCGACTGTATAGTCCAGCCTCAGCGTCTTCACGATATTGAACGCCGGGTCCCCTTCCGCCGCGAGCGAAGCCACCTGGAACTCCGAGGCCTTCCGGTCCACGATCGCCTGCACCTGCCGGGTCACGTCCTTCGTCCGACCCTCGTCCCCGGCCGGTCCCCAAAGCGCGCGCTTCACGACGACCTTCCCCGGCACCGACAGGGTCCGCTGAAGGACGTCCCGCCCGTTCCGGGTGAAGCTCACGACCGGGTCGGGCCTGCCCGGACGGAAAACGACGAACGTCGATCCCATCGGCCCGAGGGTGATTGGAATCTGCGTCCTCCCTCCGACCGTTTTCTGAAACGGGGCTGCACCGATCGAACCTGTCTCCGCGTCCCAGAACTCTGCCGTCTTCCCGTTCACCCGAAAGCGACAGAGCGCGTTCACGCTGACGGCGCGTGGATTCGCCACGAAGTAAACATCCAAGTTTCCGATCCGCCGATGCGTCGCGCTCAGCGCCCGGTCTGCCTCGAAATCGGGCAGGACCCCCTTCGATCGAAGAACTTCGTCCACCGATTGCTGCTTCCCTCTCTGTGCAACCTGGTGCTCTTTGTGTCTCTGTGGTAAGGGAGAAAGCCCTGGCGCGTCGACTGGCGGCAACCCTACCACGGTAGCTCCCGCCGTCGACAGCTCCAGCACCTTCGCCCATAGCGTAGGCGACATGACCCGGCTTGGGTGCAACACCAGCGCGTGATAGCTCATTCCGTCGGGGAATACGATCTGCCCGTTCCTCACCGACGCCCTCTTCATCAGCGCGTCCGGCGGGCAGGCGTCCGCACGGTACAGCCCGTGGATCGCCTCCTCGGGCGGAATGAAGCTGCTCGGAGCCCCCTCCGGCGCGAGGTACAGAACGTCCGCCACCGGCAACCCCTGCTGCAGCAGGTACTGGCAGCGCGCCAGGTACCGGTGCCAGGGGCCGGAGAGTTCCCACCAGGTGTTCGTCCGTTCGTAGTGCAGCCCCCACGGACCCATCGACATGCCGGGACGGACCTGCAGAAACGGCTGCATCGCATAACGGTGGAACACCATCCGGTTCACCCCGCGCGAGAACTGCCAATCCCCGAGCCCCTTGATCGTCCCCGGATGGTGCAGCCATCGCTCGCCATCGTTGGAGGTGAACGCCTCGGCGCCCAGGATTCTCTTTCCGTAGACATGCGCCGCCGAGGCCATCTCATAGAGGTACCGCTCCGTTCGCGTCGCCGGATCGGACATGCTCCCTCCCCACGTCCAGAACTCGGTCATCGGCTCGTCGGCGCGTCCCGCGTAGGCGAGGTCGTCCACGCACACGTCGCCGTACGCTTCGATCGAGAGCTGGATCCCGTGCCGGTTCGCCAGCGTCCGCATGTGGCCTGCGTAGTTCTCGAGGACGAGGTCCGAGATCGTTTGCCTCAGGTCCCATAGGAACCGCTCCGAACCTTCCAGGCTCCCCACGACCCTGCCCGAGAACACGGGGAGGTACGGGAAAATGTCGTAGCCCCTCCGCTTCCGGAACTCCTCTGGGAAGCGCAAGGTCCAGTTCTGCGACCCGATCTCCCAGCTGTCGATGTGGGTTCGTACGAGAGTCTTCCCGACCCGTGGGCCGTTCTCGCGGATCAGCTTCGCCATGAAGCCGTCGAACGCCGCCTCCGCCCCCTCCTTGCTCAGCTTGTCGCACTCCAGACCCTCGCCCGACTTCGGCGCAGGCAGGTTCACCCGGCCCGTCGAGGTATGCCCCATCCGCAGGATCGTCCACTTCCCCGGCGGCACCTGCCACTCCCCCTCCTTCAGCCGGACCATCTTCGCCGGATCGATCGCCGACCCAGGGGGTGCGACGCCGTACGAGGTCGGGACCGGAAACTCCTGCCGCACATACCCCGCCTTCCCCCGGATGTCCGGGATCCGATAGCTCCCGACGGAAGGGAAGGCGTAAACCGCGATGTCCCGATAGAACCCCGCCACCGTCTCCGGCCGCGGAACATGCACTTGGTGCCCCTTGGTGTCCTTAGTGGTGAAAGAAAGAACGATGGGATTTGGCCCCTCGACCTCCACCTCCGACCACACTACTTTCTGCATCGACTGCTCCGGTTGGATCCACGGCCCCCCGCTGCCGCACCATCCCGCGTCGTTGTTCATGTTCACCTGGATCCCGAGACGGCTCCCATCGTTTACCACGTGCCGGAACAGCGCACGCCACTCGTCGCCGGCGAACGGCACCGGCCCCAGCGGTTCGCCCTGGTCGGTCTCCATGATCAGAACCCCGCCGATCCCGGTTCTTCGCATCGCTTCGAGGTCAGCGGTGACGCCCGCCCGGTTCACGTTGCCGTTGAGCCAGAACCAGTACACCCACGGCCTCGACGAGGAGGGCGGGTCCACAAACCCGCTGCGCAGGTCTCCCAAGGCGAGGGCCGCCACGGCGCATCCCATCGCCGCGATCGCGCTTCGCCAATACGGGTTGCCTGCCAAGGAGCGTGCCATCGAGTTCACTATGGCTCATCCGGCCCCGGGCGAGGGATCAGCGGGCGGTTTCCCGGTAGGCGGGAACCGCCACCCCGGCGGGCAGCTTCTCCGCGAACCCTGGCAGGGTGAGATCGGCCTCGCAGATCCCTGCCCCCTTCGGCGTGTACCGAAGCTCCGTGAAACCGAACGAGCTCGCGACGCTGCTGGCGGCGATGTTTCCGAAGGGCTCGAGCGTGATCGGGAAACCCGCCGCAAGCGTGAGCACGTCCGGTTTGACCTCCCCCGCGGGCCAGGAAAGACGGTAGGCGGTATCGCCGGTCGCCGCGTTGAGCGGCGTCCATCCGTACACCCGCAACGGGCTCAGGAGGCCCAACGCGAACCTTCCCTCGTCGTCCTTGACCTCGTTCGCGGTGAACAGGGCCGAACGCATCGACGGCATCGGCTCGGGCAGCGGCGCCTCTTCCGCGATCAGCCCCCGGCGCCGGTTCCATGTTTGAAGGCCCCGCTCGGCGGCCAGCCCTGCTTCGAGCATCGCCGCGAACAGGCGCCGCTCCGGCTCCGAGCAGAGAGCCCCCGCCAGCGCGGCCAACCCCGCAGCGCGACGCGCGGCGGCCCGATCCTCCATCCACAGACGCCAGGTCCCCCAGTCCATCCTCCATGCCACCGACGTGAGGAGCGCGTTCTCCGTGGACGCCGGACGAACGGTCGAGATCGTGGACTGCATCAGCAGCGCATACGCGGCGGCGAGATCGAGCCCCCGGCCGTCCGCCGCGAACGGAAGGCGCTGGTTGGTATTGGGCTCGGCGACGTGCTCGACCTTGGAAAGGTACTCCCCCACCAGCCCGAGAGCCGTATCGCGGGCGGTCACGGACCGGACGGAAACAAGGTTCTGGAAGCCGAGTTGGACGACCTGCGGGATGTCCGACGCGGCGACCGTGGGCGTGGGCGTCGGCGGCGGCGCGTCCGGGGCGACGGCCCTGCCCGTCGGAATCCGTTTGACCGGGAAGCGAACCGTCAGGCGCGGCCCGCCCGACACCTGGAGCGGCCCCTCTTCCGTAGGGGCGTCGATCTCGCGAACCTCCGTATCGACACGGGGGGCGTATCCTCCGATCGACGCGGCGAAGAGAGGCGACGGCAGGACGGCTCCTGGACGGTCGAACGTCCAGGTTGCCGTCACCGACTGCGAGTCTCCCCGAACGTCCAGCTTCTTCAACTCCGGCGCGAAGGCGGTAAACAGAGGCGCGATCTCCTTGGCACGGGCCGACAGCACGCCGAGGGCGTGCGCCGTGTTTGCCTGCACCGGCGTCGTTCCGGCGGGAAGGCCAACCCGGATCCAGCCTTGGAGCTGTTTGGCCTGGAGCACCCAGGCGCCCGGCTTCCCTGCGACTTCGAACGAGGTCTTGTTCTGGGGCAAGCCGAGGATGAAGGGAGGCTGGGCGTCCGCGAAGGAGACGACCACCCAGGGAACGTCGGGAGTTGGCACCCCGGCGCCGGCGCTCCCCTCCCCCCAGGAGAGGTACGGGGCCGCGGTCGAACCGACTCTCAGGGACAGGCCTTGCGGGCAGTACATCGAGAACCCCGGCGCCGATAGATCGATGCGCAGCTTGCTCGGGTTCCCGTAGTAGTCGTTAAGGTTGATCAGCTGGTGGAGGTCGGAGGTCTGCGCGACCTTCCAGATCTTCGCCGGGGAGTTGAAGCGAAACTTGTCGGCGGCGGCGTGGCGCGCGCGGAACCCGTCGCGCTCGAGGACGATCCCGGGGATCGCAGGGGTATCGCCGTATCCGAACCTGCCGAACGGCTGCGCCTGCAGCGTCGTCGTCGCGAGCAAGCCGACGAGGAGGCTAGAAACTCGCTCCAAGAAGCTGAACCCCGATCCTGTTCGTCCGACGAGACCAGGTAAGTCCGATCTCTCGCCATCCGATCCGGTATCCGAGCGAGAGGTTGTAGTCGAAGTACGGATCGCCGTAGTACCGGTCGTAGGTGTAGCCGGAGGCGAGCCGCCACAGGCCGCTCAGGCGATACGAGAAGTCGCCGTAGAAGTTCATCCGGTCGATATCCAGGCTGCGCGTGGTCACGAACGAAAGGTTCGTCCGCCCCGCCCCGTAATAGCCTTGGAGCGTCAGCTGGTGCTGGCCGGTGTAAAGGTCGTTGAACCCGTCCCGCGTGAAGTCATAGGTCGCCACGATCGATGCGGAGGAGTTGATCTGGCGGCTGAGGGCGGCGCTGGCCATGATCGCGACCCCGTCCTCCAGCGAGGAGCCGAACAGCCGGCTGACGGATGCGCCAGCAGCGAGCTGCGTCTTGGAATCGAGCGACAGGGGCAGCGACTGAAGCCGCATGCGAAGGCCGTACGTCGTCTGGTGCTCGCTCAGCGCTTCGCTGCTGTACCTCGAGTTCTCGGCGGTAAGTCCGTAGTAGAGGCGGAGAGGCAGCTTGCCGACCTTCGTCGGATCCTTCTCCATCTCGAGCGTGTACATCTCGCGGCTGTACTTGTTGCCCCGGAAGTTCTTGTTGAGGTTCGCGTTCAGGCTGGCCTGGAACCCTTCGAACTGGCGGAACAGCGAGGTCGATCCGTAGAGGCTCCGGCCGCCCGGCACGTCGACCTGCGCGTTCAGGCTCGTCTGGTCGTCGAAACGCATGTAATGCCGGAGCGACGCGATCCAGTCGTTCCGCGCGATCCCGCTGAACGTGAGCGAGCCCTGCATCTCGTCGCCCCGGTTCCACGCCATCTCGTAGTCGAGGAACATGCCCTGGCTTCCGCCGGAACCGCGCGACTGGCTGTTGCCCGTGTGGAACCGGAACAGGCTCGTGAGGCCCGGCTCGAGGCTCACGTAGTACGGGTAGTTCAGGGCAAGCTGGTTGTCGTTGACGCTGACGAAGTCGTCCGTCACCATCGGTCCCGCCGTTCGATTCAAGCGAACCTGATACAGCGGAAGCTTCAGGACCTTGGCGCCGGCCACATAGACTTCCGCCCGCTGGAATTGGACCTCCTTGCGCGGAACGACGATCGCCTTTCGCGCCGAGATCGTCGAAGGGGACTCGCTCAGGTCGGCGAAGGCGAACGTCGAAGAGTTCGTCCTTCCGGTCGCGGGCTTGTAGCCGCCCCTCGTGATCTCGACCAACCCGAACCGGTCGGTCTCTTCCGGAAGCGCCAGCGATCCGTCCGGCTTCGTCTGCATAAACGAGATCCAGCGCCCCGTCGCCACGACGGTGTCGGCGCGCTTGCCTCGGAAGCTGGTGAGGCCGAGCCCCTTGTGCTGGTCCAAACGCAGGAACAGCTGGTCGAAGTCCTTCGACCACTTACCCATCTTGAGCGTCGCCCGGCGCGCGCGAAGCTCGTAGTTGTTGACGCTGTACTGGATGTCGTCGGCGTCGATCTCGATGTCCCGGTACCGCAGGTACACCCCCTTTTCCGGGGCGGCGGCGCCGATAATCCGCGTGTCGGCCGTGTACTGCATATACGAGGGCGCGACGATCTCGACGTACTCCATCGCCGTCGAGAGGTCGCTCCGATCGCCGACGAAGTCGAAGTCGAGTGTGGTCGGGGCGACGTCCACGCCGACCCCGGTAACCGTCAGTTTCGCCGTGCCGGGAATCCCGCCGGCGATCAAGATCGCCCGCGCCACGCCCCCGGTCGTCTGCACGACGCTCTCCCGGAACGAGCCGAGGGTCGTGGCGAAAAAGACGCGGGTCCCGTCCGGCACCGTCTTGCCGCTGCCGTCCCGAAGTTCGGCGCTGATCGTGACCGTGCTTTTGCCGTCCGCGACCGCGATCGACGGGTAGGCGCTCACCGTGACGTACGCCTTGTCCGCGAAGGCGCAGGCGAACGCGAGGCTGATGGAGAGGATGGCGGCGCTACGGGAAAGACGGGACATGAAGGAGAAAATGACATGGGGTCAGAAGGCGGCTGCCCTCTGACCCCACGGTTCTATCGGACCACGACGACCGGGACCAGCTTGCGCACGCGCTCGCCGCTCTCCGTCTCCGCGAGGATCTCCACGCGGTAGTTGCCGGGTGCGACCGCCCTGTTGGCGGCATCTCGGAGGTTCCAGACGACCGAGTGCGCGCCTGCGCCTTCGGCTCGTCCCCTCGCCGGGACATAGATCTCGCGACCGTCGGCGCCGAGGATGCGGACCGTCGTCGTCGCGGAACCGGTCAGCGTGTAGTTGACGCTGACGGAACCGTTCTTGCTTCGGCCCTCTCGGGTGACCTGGACGCTGCCGATCTTCGTCGTGCTAACGACGCCCGGCTCGATCTGAACCTTGAACTCGCGAGTCGTCTCGGCCTCGTTCGTGGTGAACGTGTAGCCCGAGCTACGGCGCATGTCGCGGGAAGCGTTCGTGGCGCTGTCCACGATCCTTGCCTTCAGGTTCTTCGGCAGGGTGCTCAGGTTCGGCCACGTGACCGTGACCTGTCCCGCCTCCTTGCTGAAGACCTCGATCGTCCAAGTCTGCTTGCCGACCTTATCGGTGAAGGCGCTGGCCAGCCGCGAAGGCTTGCCTTCCACCGTCTCCTTGACGCTCACGTTGACCGCGCCCTTGATCGGGGCGACGGGCGGATCCGTCATGCGGTGCCGGCGAAGGTCTTTCTGGTTCTTGACGAGGCCCACGAAGTTCTGGTCGTCGACGTTCTCGACCGTGCGGGCCGAGAGCTGGAGCCGCCACTGCTTGTCGCCCTGAACCCAAACGCCCGCCGAATTGCTGTCGACGTCGATCAGGAACGGTTCGTACACCGGCGGGAAGCTCAGCAGGACGTCTTCCGACGACGCCACGTAGATCCAGTAGCCGCGGTTCGGGATCAGGCGATCCTCCACGTTGACGAACCGGTACGTCTGCGTGTCCGTGTCCCACCACGCGAGCGAGCCGTTGATGACGCCCGCATCGACGAGCTCCTGGAACGTGCTGCTGCGGTCGCCGATGGTCCCCGCGACGCCCACGATCTGGCGGACCGGGAACGAGTAGGGGTACGGGTTGCCGATCAGGTTCCAGCCCTGCCGCAGCGTGAGCAGCGGAGCGCCGGTGTCCATGTCCGTGGGCTGCTGGGGGCCGCCGCGCAGCTGCGCGATGCCCAGGTCCTTCTTCGAGATGATCCAGGTGCCCTTCAGGCGCTCAGGACCGGTCTGCGGGATGTACTGCTGGTTGAACGGATCCCAGGTGATCGCCCGGAAGTCCTGGTCCAACCGCATCGGATCGTTCGGCTGCGAGAGGATCGTCTCCCAGTTGGTGTTCTGGAAGAGCCACGGCGGCGAGACGAGGTTCGCGCCCGAAAGCCCGCTCTCGGTGCCCCGGATGAGCAGCTTCGGCTGGGTCGCGACCGGGATCGTGCCCCGGATCGTCTTCGACTTGATTGCGGAACCCGGCTCGATCTTCACCTGGTAGGTGAGCGTGCCGAACGTATTCTCGCTGGTTCCGACTCGGAAGTCGACGTGCCCCACCTGCTTCGCATCGACCCGATCGATGTAACGGACGATGGTGCGATTGGGGGTGGGCGGGTTCAGAGGGTTCGGGTTGTTCGGGTTGTACTCGAACATGCCGTTCGGAAGGGTCAGGGTGACCTTCACGCCCTCGAGCGGGATCTCCTCGTCGATCTCCGCGAAGCCGCCCACGTTGTCCACGTACACCCGGAAGGTGCTCGGGTTCGGCAGGAACTGGTTCGGGTTGTTCGGGTTCAGCTGGATCAGCTTGGGCGTGTCCACGACCGCCGTGTACGGCAGCGCGTAGTTCGAGACGCCCGTCGTCGACTTGTAGTACGAGACCCACTGCGGCTGGACCGAGTTTGCGGGCGCGCTCGCCGGCGGGATCGTCGCCGTCCGAAACTTCTGGATGTAGGCGGTGTTTCCACCGATGAACGTGTCCGGAACGATCGCGTCCGGCATGGCCATGTCGTTGGTGAACGGGCCGCCGAGCAGGAAGCCCGCTTTGCCGATGGCAAGTTCCTCGACCACCGACTGGTCGCTGTTGAGCCCCGTGTCGTCGCTGGTCATCTCGTTCGGGCCGTTGATGATCTGCAGGCCGTACGCGAGTTCCTGCGTCATCCCGAAACTGACCGTCTCGGGGAAGAGCGACGGGTTGTCGGATCGCACGAACCGCTGGTCCGTCCGCAGGGGACGGCGACCCGGCACGTTGATGAACGCCGCGTTCGCGGGACCCTGGCGGCTGAGCATCGTGACCCACTGGCCGAACCAGTGGCTCCACTGCCGCGTTTCGGCGTCGGTGCCCTGGAGCGTCCACTGGAGCCGCGCCGCATCACCGATCAGATCGACTCGGAGACGGATCTTGACGTTGTCGTTGGTCGTATCGGCGTAGAAGTAACGATTGCTGGCGCCGACCCACGAGTTCTCCATCGCGTTGTCGCCGAAGGCGGTCTTCGCCCCCTCCTCGTCGACGAACATCGCATAGCCCCATACGGCACCCATCGCAAGCGGCATGCCGTAGTTCAGGCGAAGCTGGTTGTCGATCGGCTGGCCGAGCTGGTCGTCCTGGATCGAGCCCGTCACACCGATCGAGAATCCGATGCGGCCTTGGTGCTCGACATTGCCTCCGTTGGGCGGCCAGCACTGAGGCCCGAAGGCGGTGGTGCCTGAAATCCCAAGGAAGACTCCGAACAGGTCCGTCTGGCGATAGTAAACGTTCCAGTCGTCACTCAGCGGGTTGTCGTTGTTCGGCGGGTAGCAGAAGGGCGTCCACCCTGGGTCGAGCACCACCTGGGCACTCGCTACCGAACCGAATCCGAGCGTCGCCGCTAAGACCGTTAAAAACTTCAAATGAAAGCGCGTCATGGTTCTTTCGTGAGCGTTCGGTCACACCCACGCCCAGAAGGCAGACGCGGGTGGACCGTTTGCGTAACGCTATTTTTTCATGGGAGCGATGATATTCCGCTTCAGGAGCCTCGGCAGGCTGAAGATGTACCTCTCGCCCGTCGCAGGATCCGGAACCGGCCCAGGGTTGTCGAGCGAGTTCCGAGCGCCGATCCGCCAATAGAAGTCGCCGGACCGGTAAGTGGACGGAATGTCCTCTCCCTGCAGCGCGATCTCCCTCGAAGCGACGATCGCCGTGTTGCCCGGGGCCCACTGCTCGATCGTGACGGCGTTGCGGAAGTCGCGGGTCTTCGAGAACTGCAGGATGTACTCCGGAGCCACGTCCGCACCGACGGCCGTGAACGGCGAGGTCACCTGGAAGATCTGGAGCTCGCTCTCCCGGATGAAGGCGTTGTCCGCCGGGCTCGTCAGCTGCGGGCGCCGGATCGGCGTCGCGGTTCCCGGGGTGCTCGATCGCGAAGAGACGAAGTAGCAGAAGTCTTCCTGCCGACCCAGTTGCGGGCGGACGCTTCCCTTGCTCGTCTGCTTGCGGACGCGCTGCGGGCCGCCGCCGGTCGTGAGACCGGTCGTGTTACCGCCGGTATTGCCGCCCGTGTTGAAGCCCGTGGTGTTCCCACCGTTGTTGCCGCCGTTGTTCCCACCGGTTCCATTGTCGTCGCCGCCGTCGTTGAGGTCGGCCCGAGCGACGCGGTAGACCGCGTTCAGGGTGTACGTGTAGGGGATGCCCGGCGTCACGCCCGGCACGCCCGGATCTTCGATCGTCTGGTCGTCGAACTCGTCGAAGTCGCACTGCGTGCCGCCGACCTGGCCGTTCAGGAACGTCCAGTCGAAGATGCGGCCGCCGACCTCGGTGTCGAGATAGCTTCGGCCGCTCGGATCGTTCACGACCGCGATCGGCGTGTCGAGAACGTCGTTCCGCCAGATCTGCCACTTGACGTAGTTGCGGCTGCCGCCGCCGAAGAGGCTGCCGGACCATCGGAGTTTGTTCGCCGCGTTGCCCGATCCGGCTTCCGCCGTGGGCTCGGCCACGAAGTTGCCGCCCGCTTCGCCGCCGCCGCCGGACCCGCCGCCGCCCACAAGCAGGGCGAGAAGGCCGACGAGGAGGAGCGCCGTCACCGTGCTGCTGGCCACGCCGCGCGAACCGGTTCGTGCGACCTGCGCCGTTCCGCTCGTGCTGAAGCCGGGCCGGATGTCGGGAGGCGTGAAGAGAACGCGGACGCGGTCGCCGGGCTGGATGCCGAGCGTATAGCGCGTGATCGTCACGTCCGACTGGTCGGGATCGACCCGGGAAACCCGGCCGTTGCCCACCTGGCCCACACCCTGGCGGACGAAGATCACGTCCTGGCCGAGCTTGAAGCCGCTGCGCGCGCCCTGGTTGACGAGCGCGCGATCGACCTGCGTGTTCAGGACGGTGCCCGTCGGAAGGGTCCGCTGCTGGATCTGGCGCACCGCCTGGGAGGCCGCCGCGCCGATCGCGTCGGCAACCAGCGTCTCGTCGGTGACGTCGCCGCCACGGATCGTCGATCGGCCGTCGATCGCCGCGCCGTTGATCGGGAGGCCCGACGCGACGTCGGTCATCACCGCTCGAACGGAAACGAGCGCCTGGCGGCCGCCGTTCACTTGGCGGACTTCATAGTCGACGATGTCGCCGGAAACGATCG
>DASWVS010000015.1:0-4668 GCA_036401135.1 Fimbriimonas sp. | reverse complement strand
GAGACGCATACTTCCGCCGCGATCTGGCAGTACCGGGTGGCGCGGATGCGGCTTGAGGGAAAGACGAAGTTCCAGACCTACCAGATCGCGGACGTTCCCCGGTTCGGCAAGTCGCTCTTCCTCGACTACAACATCCAGACGTCGCTACTGGACGAGCACGTGTTCCACGAGTGCATGAGCCAGCCGGCCATGGTCTTGCACCCGAACCCGCAGAAGGTTCTCGTATGCGGCGGGGGCGAGGGCGCGACGCTTCGCGAGGCCTTGAAGCACGACACCGTTCGCGAGGCGGTCATGGTGGACATCGACGAGGAACTGGTGGACATGGTGAAGGAGCACATGCCGGAGTGGCACCAGGGCGCCTTCGAAGACCCGCGGACCACGCTGCTCCACGAGGACGCGCGCGCTTGGGTCGCCAACCATCGGGGGGAGAACCTGGACGTAATCCTCAGCGACCTTCCGAACCCCCACGAGGACGGCCCCGGACAGATGCTTTTCACGCGGGAGTACTTCCAATTGTGCGCGGACGCCTTAGGCGAAGAGGGCGTGTTCGCGATGCAGGCGGGGAGCGCCAACCAGAACTACCCCGAGTGCATGGTGTCCTGCATCAAGACGCTCGAGAGCATGGACTGTTGGTCGCACGTCGCCGGGTACTGGGGGGTGGTCACGACTTTCTTCCAACCGTGGGGGTTCGTTCTCGCGAGCAAGAGGCACGACCCCCTGGAACTGACGGAGGAGGAGATCGCCCGCCGGTTCGCGGCAAGGGGCGTCCGAACCAAGTACTACACGCCCCGCTTCCACCGCGCAGTCTTCACCCTGCCGGACTACCTCCTCGAAGCGGAGGGACGGATCCTGACCGACGCGGAACCGTTCGTCTGGACCGCGTGACGAGCCTCAGAGCGTCCAAATGGATCATTCGTCACGCAAAAAAGGCGGCTTTCTACTCAAACACGCGAACAATAGGTAGTCTCAAGGCATCCGCATAGGATGGCGGGCCGGCACTGTCGCCGGTAGGAGCAATACGAACGATGATGTTTCGCAAGCTATATTGGGTTACGGAAAAAGTTGAGAAATCGGGATCTTCTCACGTAACAGGAGTTTATACAAGCATTCCCGACCTCATGCGGCACGGCCTTCCCAAGCATGGGGCGCCCCACTCTCTCCGATTGACGCTGATCAAGCTGGACTGCGACCAAGGGCCGCTCGGAACCTGGTCCTCGCCCAAGTTCGAGGGTCTTGCCGATCGGCTCGAGGAGTTCGTCCTCACGGACGAGTTCAGCAAGGACCAGTGCTCCGCGCTGCTGGAAGCGCTGGCGCCTCAACCGGCGAGCGTCAGCTAACGGCCCACCACTCCGGAAACACGTAGTTCGCCTCGTTCCTGTTTGCGGCTCTTGAGCTTTCGCGGAACGATGGCGTCCGAGACCTGCACCCTGGCGTCCCCGGTTGCGAGGACGTGCGGCCGGTCCTGCATGAACTCGCACCCGCGGATCATCGTGACACCTCCGGCGGCCTGGATCGCGTACCGGTCCTGCTTCCAGTTGTGGAAGTTGCAGTCGCTGAAGCTCACCGTTCCGGTGCCGCCGATCTTCGCGATCTGGTTCGCCGGTCCCCAGAAGGCACAGTTGTTGAAACGGACGCTGCCGGAGTGCTTGGCTCCGACATCGACCATCGTAGGGTCGGGGCCGTGGAAGGAGACGAACTCGCCGTTCGTGATGAGAAGGCCGTAAGGGGCGCTCTGCTCGACCGAGACCGCGGTCCAACAGTCGTCGGCGCCGATGCCGAGGAAGTTGCCGTTGCAAACGCCGTTCCTGGTCTGGATGAACCGGTAGCCGACCTTGTAGCCGAAGCAGAAGGTGTTCAGAACGTACTGCCAGTCGGTCCGGCCGAAGACGAAGGCCTCTCCGTTGGCCATCTGCCAGTCGAAGAGCTTCTTCTCCATGCTCCACCAGGGGTTGAAGTGGACGTTCTCGATCCGTCCGATATCGTAGATCGCATCCACGAAGATGCCCCTGCGCAGGGGCTGGCCCTGGACGTTTCGGATCAGGTGCCGTTCGTTCTGAGTGGCATCGATTCCGTTGTACGGGTTCAGCATCTCGACGTCGAGGACGGCGGGGTTCTTGCCTCGCATCGCGATCGCGTAAGGGTACGGCTTCGGCACGTCGTCGCGAGGCTGCTTCGGATAGTAGAGAACGACGCCTTTCAACGTGCTGTTGGTGTTCAGGTTCAGGAAGGCTCCCGCCTCGGTCCCTTCCCCACCTTCGATCAGGAACGTGGTGCCGTCGTCGGTCGGCTTCGGCAAGCCCGCGTCGCGCAGCCCGTTGTGGGCGGGGACCGAATGCCAGGATCCTTTGAGGGTCACGGAAGACGGAACGTCGAGGGAGCCGAGGAACCGATAGTTTCCCGGAGGGGCAAAGACTGTTTGGCCCCGCCCGCTCGCGGCCGCATCCAGGGCCTTCTGGAACGCCGCCGTATCGTCGGCGACTCCGTCCCCGACCGCGCCGAACGCTTTGACGTCGAGGTCCTGGGCGATCGAAATCGACGGAACGAGAAGAGCTAGGAGGATGCCACGCCGCATTACCGTACTATGGCATCCCCGGCTCGAAGGCCTTAGCTTCGGGGCGCGTAGACGTCGACGTCGACTCCCCCGCTGAAGGCCACGTGCTCCCAAGGGCGCGAGGGGATGCCGACCACGTCGGTGAAGTTCGTCTCCATCTGGATCACCTCGCACGGCTGGAGCGGGTACGGGGCATGGGATACCCGCGCCGTCATGAGTTTGCCGAAGTGGAGCGAATACAAGAGGTATCGTTCGATGAGGAAGAACTCCAGGCTTCCCGGCTCGGCGTGATGGATCTCCTCGCCGTGGACGATTTGTCCCACCAACCGCGCGTCCACGTGGCCCTCCTTCCTCTTGGAGTAGTAGCTCACGCTGGTGCCGTCCGTTTCAACCGACATCTCTGAGTGATAGTAGGGCAAACCAAAAGTGGCGCGCGCCGCCTGGACCGCAAGCCAGTTGGCGGCATCGAGGTTGAAGAACCACACCCCCGGCTCGACCCCGTCCCGATGGACGTAGGTCCGGCAGTTGAACTCCGGGAAGTCCGCGGTTCCGGGGATGGGAGGAAGGCCGACCGGACGGGTGTCCTTCATGAAGAACGGGATCACCCCCACCCAGGCGCGATCGTCGAAGGTGTCCACCGTGAGGCCTTCCGGCAGCAGCGCCTGCACCACCTCGACGTCGGTCGAAAAGTGGAGGAACGCCAGGTCCCGCCATTTCATGTGCATGACGGGAGAACCGCTTGGCCGCGCCCTCAGTGCGAGATAGTGTTCAGATTCGAGCATCCACCCTATGCGGCGTCGTCTTCCTGCTCGAATGTTCCGTAGTAATACGGCGTTCGCGACTCGAACTCGCCGGCGCAGGTGTCCACCATCTTGAAGACGGGCATCACCTTCATTCGTGCAATCGCACCCACGCAGTAGAAGCGGCTGAGGAAACGGCTGTCGGTCGAGTCGTACTTCTCCCAGAAACTCTTTGCCTTGGGCTGCTCCAAAAGCTTCTGGTTCTTTTGCAGGAGCCGTTCCAGGTTCTCCTCGGCGTCGGATTCGAGCCCGCTCTCCATCTGCGCGATCACCGCCTCGGAAAGCTCCTGGTCCTCCGTCGGCAGATAGGCTCGCGTCTCTTCGCGAAGCTCTCGCAGGTCCTGCTTCAACTCGGGCGTGATTCCGATGATCGACTCGATCGTCGGCGACGGGAAGCCCAACAGGAAGGCCTCCTGCAAGAGCGCCGACATCGCCGCCGGATCGTTCGCAAGCTTGTGTATCTCCAAGAGCCGCCTCTCCATGTCCAAGAGGGTGTCGACCTTCCTCAGGAACCACGGATCGACCCGGCTCAGCCGGTTCACCTCTTCGACGCCCCATCCCCGGCGCAGGCCTTCGGCAAGGGCCCAGAGCCGCTCATCGGTCGGCTTTTGAACGGCGCGTCGCAACGCGTCGTCGTCCAGAGCCTGCATCTTCGGGTGCCGAAGGTCCTTCTGCTTGATCTCGAGGCCCCGGATCGCCTTCATGAACGCCGCTTCGAACGAGCGGTCGATGGCCATCACTTCGCCCGTCGCCTTCATCTGGGTGAAGAGGGACCGGTCGCCGGTGGCGAACTTGTCGAACGGCCAGCGCGGGATCTTGACCACGCAGTAGTCCAGTGCCGGCTCGAAGCATGCTTTGGTGGTGCCGGTCACCTGGTTATCGATCTCGTCGAGGGTCTTTCCGACGGCGATTTTCGCCGCCACCCGGGCGATCGGGTAACCGGTGGCTTTGGAAGCGAGCGCCGAGGAACGGGAGACGCGCGGGTTGACCTCGATGATGTAGTAGTCGAAACTCTCCGGGTTCAGCGCCATCTGCACGTTGCACCCGCCTTCGATCCCGAGGGCGTTGATAATCTTCAGCGACGCCGTCCGCATCATGTGGTACTCGAGGTCGGAGAGGGTCTGCGAAGGCGCGACGACGATCGAGTCGCCGGTGTGGACGCCCATCGGGTCCAAGTTCTCCATGTTGCAGACGGTGATGACCGTCCCCTTGGAGTCCCTCATCACCTCGTACTCGATCTCCTTCCAACCCAGGAGCGAGCGCTCGACCATGATCTGGGACCTCAGCGAGAGCTTGAGCCCTTTTCGGCCGATCTCC
>DASWVS010000014.1:0-1532 GCA_036401135.1 Fimbriimonas sp. | reverse complement strand
GGGGCGGCGGCTTCGTCTTCGAGAACAAGGTCGTCGGCGGATCCATTCCCAAGAACTTCATCCCCGCGATCGAGAAAGGGATCCGCGAAACGATGGAAGGCGGATTCGTCGCCGGATACCAGGCGCAGGATCTCAAAGTCTCGGTCTACGACGGCTCCTACCACGACGTCGACTCTTCGGAGGCGGCGTTCAAGATGGCGGGGGCGCTCGCCATCCGAGCGGCGGTCGAGAAGGCCGGTCCGATCATCCTCGAACCGATCCTGGACCTGCAGGTGGACGTTCCGGACGATGCGGTGGGCGACGTGGTCGGAGACCTGAACGGGCGCCGAGGCCGGATGCAAGGCATGGAGCCCAGCGCGCCGGGCAAGACCCGCGTCAGCGCCCAGGTGCCCATGGCCACGATGGGCCGCTACGCCCTCGACCTTAGGTCGATCACCAAGGGTCGCGGCCGGTTCAAGCAGACCTTCTCGCACTACGAGGAGCTGCCGCACCTCGAGACGCAGGGTCTCGTGGCGGAGTTCGCGAAGAAGCGCGCCGAGCACGAGAACGAGTAGATCCTTTGCCCCCGTTCCGTTGCCGGGACGGGGGTCTACAAGGCGTGGCGGATTCGTGCCGCCGTCTCCAGAAGCGCAGGCGCCCGATCGAGGGGCCACTGGGTGGCGGCATCGGACAACGCTCGCTCCGGGTCGGGGTGGACCTCGAGGAAGAGGGCGTCGATCCCAACCGCGGTTGCCGCGCGTACCATCGCCGGGATGCTTTCACGATTTCCCCCGCTGGACGTACCCGCGCCTCCGGGCCTCTGGGCGGAGTGGGTCGCATCAAAGCAGACGGGGACGCCGAAGGATCGCATGATCTCGAGACCGGGCATATCGACGATCAGCGTGTTGTAGCCGAAGCTCGCTCCCCGCTCGGTCAGCATTGTCCCCGCGGCGCCGAACGACTGCAGCTTGTCCACGATGTTCCTGGTGTCGTGGGGCGCCATGAACTGGCCCTTCTTCACGTTCACCGGCCGGCCGGTCCTCGCCGCCGCTTCAAGGAGGTCGCTCTGTCGCGAGAGGAACGCGGGGATCTGGAGCATGTCCGCGACCTCGGCGACCGGCGCCGCCTGGTCGGGCAGGTGGATGTCGGTCGTGACCGGGACGCCGACCTCGCGCTTCACGTCCGCCAGAATCCGCAGCCCCTCTTCCATCCCCGCCCCGCGCTGCGAGCCGGCGCTGGTTCGGTTCGCCTTATCGAAGGATGCCTTGAACAGATAGCTGAAGCCGAGGCCTTCGCAGAGAGGCTTCAGCTTGCTCGCCACCTGCAGACAGAGGTCGCGGGACTCGGCAAGGCAGGGGCCGGCGATCACGAGCAGTCTGCCACCGCCGACGGTGGCATCTCCGATTTGGAAAGTCGTCATGCGAGGCCGACCCATCGCCTGAGCCGGTACACGGTGGTGTCCCGGTTCAGTTGGGCGATCGCCCTCGTCAACGGCACGCTCTTGGGGCAGACCTTCACGCAGTTTTGGGCGTTGCCGCAGCCGGTGATCCCTT
>DASWVS010000013.1:0-4454 GCA_036401135.1 Fimbriimonas sp. | reverse complement strand
ATTGGCGGCGCGGGGACCAACGCCGTCAACCGAATGATCACGGAAGGACTTCACGGCGTGCAGTTCGTGGTCATGAACACGGACGCGCAGGCTCTCGGCCAGAGTCGCGCCCCGAAGAAGCTCCAGATCGGCGAGGGCCTGACCAAAGGTCTGGGCGCCGGGGGCGATCCGAAAGTCGGCGAAGAGGCGGCGCTCGAGAGCGAGAAGGATATCCACGAGATCCTGGAAGGCTGCGACATGGTCTTCATCACCGCCGGCATGGGCGGCGGCACCGGGACCGGCGCCGCGCCGGTCGTCGCCGATATGGCGAAGCGTCTCGGCATCCTCACCGTCGGCGTGGTCCCGAACCCGTTCCTCTTCGAGGGCCCCCGCCGCAAGAGGCTCGCCTCCGACGGTTCCGACCGGCTGAAGAACCAGGTCGATACCCTGATCACCGTCCCCAACGACAAGCTCCTCAGCGTCGTCGAGAAGAAGGCGACGATGCAGGAGGCGTTCGCCGCCGCCGACGACGTCCTCCGCCAGGGCGTCCAGGGGATCTCCGACATCATCACGCTCCCCGGCATCATCAACGTCGACTTCGCCGACGTGCGCGCGGTCATGTCCAACGCCGGCGTCGCCCTCATGGGCCTCGGCAAGGGTGTCGGCGAGCAGCGTGCCAAGATGGCCGCTCAGAACGCCGCCAACTCGCCCCTCCTCGAGACAAGCATCCAGGGCGCCAAGCGCCTGCTCGTCAACGTGACCGCGGGTCCCGATTTCAGCATCGGCGAAGCCCACGAGGCCATGGAGTACATCCTCCAGTTCACGGATCCGTCGGACGCCGACATCATCATGGGCCACGTGCTTCGCGACACCGAGGACGGGGAGGTTCAGGTCACGTTGCTTGCGGCAGGCATGGAACCCGGCCAGGCGCTCCGACCTCGCCAGGACGCCGAGGTCTTCGTCGCCCCGGCGTTCGTGCCGCCCGCGCCCGCACCGCTCCAGCCCGAGCGGCAGGAGCCGGTCGCCACCGAAACCCCGAAGCCGATCCAGTTGGACGAGATCGACCTGGACATCCCCACCTTCCTGCGGCGCCAGCGCATGGGCAGGGACTGACGCCGAGGAGCGCGGCCTTCAGGCCGCACAAGGGCCGCGGGCTTCAGCCCGCCCCCGGTCTGCGGCCGCCGTGGCCCGCAGATCGTTCGGGGTCCGCGGGGTGCATCATTCGATGCCAGACGAACGTATGTATATAAGGTATACTTCAGGTTCAAATCCGCATCATTTCCCGCGGTTTTCCTGATGGTTCAGGCCCTCTCCCTATGACACCCGACGACAACATTCACAAGAGCGAAGACCAGCTTGCCAACATCGAGGCGCTGACCGACGACAAAGTCACCGGCGACTATAACGCCGATCAGATCCAGGTTCTCGAAGGCCTCGAGGCTGTCCGCAAGCGCCCTGGCATGTACGTGGGCGACAATGGCAAGCGCGGCCTGCACCAGCTGTTCAAGGAGGTCCTCGACAACTCCGTGGACGAGGCGCTCGCCGGCCACTGCGACCGCATCATCGTCACGCTCCACAAGGACAACTCGCTCAGCGTCGAGGACAACGGCCGCGGCATCCCCGTCGACAAGCACGCCAAGATGGGTGTCAGCGCACTCCAGGTCGTTATGACCGTCCTCCACGCGGGCGGAAAATTCGGCGGCGAGGGCACCAGCGGCTATAAGACCGCCGGCGGCCTCCACGGCGTCGGCGTCTCCTGCACCAACGCCCTCTCCACCTGGATGGAGACGACCGTCAAGCGCGACGGCAGGATCTACCGCCAGCGGTACGAGAAAGGAATCCCCCAGGGCGATGTCAACGTGGTCGGCAAAGTTGCCGACGGTTCGACCGGCACGAAGCAGCACTGGATGGCGGACGACACCGTCCTCCACGTCACCGAGTACGACAACAACATCATCAAGACCCGCATGCGCGAGCTCGCGTACCTGAACGCCAAGGTTCGGTTCGAGTTCATCGACGAGCAAAACCCGGACGAGTCGGAAGTCTTCTTCTACCAGCGGGGCATCCCCCAACTGGTCGAGGACCTCAACGCGGGCAAAGACGTCCTGCACCCGGTCATCTACTTCCGGCGCCAGCGCGAGAACAACGATATCGAGATCGCCCTCCAGTACCACGACGGCTACAACGAGACCGTCCTCGCCTTCTCGAACAACATCCACAACCCGGACGGCGGAACCCACGTCAGCGGCTTCAGCACCGCCCTCACCCGCGTCGTCAACGCCTATGCCCGCCGCATGGGCTTCCTGAAGGAGAAGGACAGCAACTTCGCCTCCGACGACATCACCGACGGCCTCACCGCTGTGATCTCGCTGCGCCTCGAGAACCCCTCCTACAACTCTCAGGACAAGGTCAAGCTCGTGACCCCCGAGGTGCAGGGCCTCACCAACTCGCTCGTCGGCGACGGCCTCAACACCTTCTTCGAGGAGAACCCCCAGATCGCCAAGCGGATCGTCGACAAGGCGATCATCGCCCAGCGGGCACGAGAGGCCGCGCGAAAGGCGGCGGAGAGCATCCGGCGCGGCAACGCGATGGACAGCTTCGGGCTCCCCGGCAAACTCAGCGACTGCATCAGCAAGAACCGCGACGAGTGTGAGCTGTTCCTCGTCGAGGGAGACTCGGCCGGCGGTTCGGCAAAGGGCGCCCGCGACCGGCAGACCCAGGCGGTCCTGCCGCTGCGCGGCAAGATCCTGAACGTCGAGCGGGCCCGCCTGGACAAGGCGCTCGACAACGAGGAGATCAAAGCCCTCATCGCCGCCCTCGGCGTCGGAATCGACCTCAACATGGGCAAGAGCCGCGCCGCCAAGGAGAGCGAGGAAGGCCAGATGGACTTCGAGATGACCGTCGGCGACGGCTCCCCCTCCAACGGCAACGGGAACGGCAAGAACGGCAAGAAGAAGGATAAAACCGAAGACATCACCTTCGATCCCGAGAAACTCCGCTACGGCAAGATCATCATCATGACCGACGCGGACGTCGACGGCGAGCACATCCGGACGCTGCTGCTGACGTTCTTCTACCGGTACATGAAACCGCTGATGGAGAACGGCAACGTTTACCTCGCCCAGCCGCCCCTCTACGTCGTCAAAGTCGGCAACAACGAGCGCCACTACGCGATGAGCGAGACCGAGCGGGACGAGATCGTGCGCGGCCTCAAGAAGAAGAACGTCCACATCACCCGCTTCAAAGGCCTCGGCGAGATGAACGCCGAGCAACTTGAGGAAACGACGATGAACCCCGCCAACCGCAAGCTCGTCCAGGTCAAGCTCGACCCCGAGATGGAGATGCAGATCGAGCAGATGTTCAGCCGCCTCATGGGCGACAAAGTCGAACCGAGGCGCGAGTTCATCGAAGCCCACGCCAAGCAAGCCCACAACGTCGACTGGCACTACTGAGATCTTTGGAGTGAGGACCCCTTGGGGTCTCTTTTCGACGGCGGGGCTTGCCCCGCCGTTTTTGCATGGAAAGACCGCGCCTGCAGCAAAACGTGGGCATCGGAAAAATCCGGAAGCCCGATAGCCCGCCTGCGTCCCGCAGCGTTACAAACGATCGACAACAGGTTGACGAAAACCCGTCTCGACGCCGATTCCAATTGGGGTGTCTACCGCGCAACAATCGCAAAAAGCCTAGGCGGGAGCGGCTTTTGATGCACGGGCTAGGTTCTCAGTCGCTCGCCTGCATCCTCGCCGACAACAGCTTTTCGACGTACTTCGCCAGCACGTCGAACTCCAGGTTCACCCGGTCGCCCGGCTTTCGCTCCCCCAGGTTCGTCACCTCGAGCGTGTGGGGGATGATCCAGGTGTCGAACTCCCCGTCCTTCGGATCGACCACCGTCAGCGAGATCCCGTCGACCGTCACCGAGCCCTTGTCGATCAGGTAACGGTCGTACTCTCGCGGGGCGCGGAAGCGCACGATGACGGCGTTCTCTCGAGGGGTGAGCGAAACCACCTCGCCCGGAGCGTCCACGTGCCCCTGCACGATGTGTCCCCCGAGCATCCCGTTCGCCGACATCGCCCGCTCGAGGTTCACCCGCGACCCCGCCTCGACGTCGCCCAACGACGTCCGGTGCAGGGTTTCGGGGCTCAGGTCGAATCGGAGCAGACCGTCTTCGCTTGGGACGACGGTCAGGCAACAGCCGTTGACCGCGATACTCTCGCCGACGACCGTCCCTTCTGGAGCGAAGTCGGACGGCGGACGCAGGCTCAAGACCCCGTCAACCAGGGAGACGACGCACCCCGTCGCCTGGACGATGCCCGTGAACATAGCCCATTATGGGCGTCGATGGCGAATCGGGATCCGCAGGACCTTCGATTCGTCCTCGCGGCGGAAGAACAGGTCGCGGACGCGAAGCCGCCGTCGGGTTTCCTCACTCAGGAACAGGTTCCGATGGCCGTTCTCGGGCAGCCGCCGCTGCGCCT
>DASWVS010000012.1:0-2341 GCA_036401135.1 Fimbriimonas sp. | reverse complement strand
AGTTGGAGGGGGCGGAGGATCGCATGCTGGACTATGTCTAGTCGTTGCTCAACGACGTTCCCCCAACGGTGGAACGCGAGGATGGAAAGGGAGAAGTGATCGAATCCGAATACGATACGGTGCTTTCCGCGATCCACTGGTCGCGCGAACAGCCCCGGCTCCACAACCGTGCCCTGGCGGTCTGCGCGGAGCTTTGGATCGTTTGGGAGAGGGTTTCGCGTTACCAGGACGGATACGACGCCCTCACACCATTCCTTGCGTCGCCCCATCTGAACGTGTCTGACGCGGTGCGCCGAAAGGCGCTGCGAGGCGCGACGGCGATGGCGAACCGGCTGCAGAGGCACGAGGAGGCGGTGCGGTTTGCCGAAGAGCGCGTGCAACTCGCGAGAACCGGGTCGGACCCCATTGAACTGGGGGATGCCCTGTACAGCCGCGCCATCGCCTGTATCGATCAACTCGACTACGAGAGGGCTTTGGAATCGGTCGCCGAGTACCAGGCGATCTCGGAGCAGGTTCAGGATCCGAGCCAAACGGCGGCTTGCCTGATGCTGCGCGGCCACATCCTACGGCTTCAAGGCCTGCCCGAAGAAGCGCTCGCCTATCTAGCGCAAGCGATGGATCTGTACGGGGTCGAACACGACCACCACAGCACGCCGACCCGAAGCATGATCGCGGATTGTCTTGTGGATCTTGGCAAGCATGAAGAAGCCAGAACGGTGCTCCTTGAAGTCCTGAGGATGCGCCTCGGCATCGGTTGGCCGAAGTGGATCGTCGAAGCGCTCGAGAAACTCGTCAGGGTCGCGTTCGAGACGGGAGACCGAACTTTTGCCGCGACGCTCGCAGGAGCCGTTCTCCGCTGGTACAGCGAACACAACCTTCCGGCAGAAGACGACGGAAGCGGCTGGTGGTACGCGACGATCGGCGACCCTTCGCATGAGGAGGATCGGCGACTCGGTTTCGGGATGAACCTCGATGAAGCCGCCGCATTCGCTTTTGAACACTGTCGGTCCCTCCCCTGCGCCTCCTGAACCAGCCTTTGGCCTGGCTGGAGCGCCCTGGTCCTGGCCGGTGCCTGCCGATCGATCCTGTCCTCCTGAGCGGAAACGAAATTCGCCCTGCGGCGGTCTTCAACTCGGGGCGTATCGGCCCAGGAGGACTCTCGCTATGGCACAGTGCGATGTTTGCGGAAACGATTATCGGCGATCGTTCCAAGTCACTTACGAAGGCAGGACCCATACCTTCGACTGCTTCGAATGCGCGATCCATGCGCTCGCTCCGACCTGCCGCCATTGCGGCTGCCGGGTCATCGGGCACGGGATCGAGGCCGACGACGGCGTCTACTGCTGCGCACATTGCGCCCGGCATGCCGGGGAAACCGAAGCGAAAGACAACGTGACCTGATGCTTTTCGGGTGCGGCGGGCGGGCCGCTCGCAGGCTCGCGGCCGAAAGCGGCGGCAGGCCGCCGCACTCTATAATGGGCGGATGGAACCTCGAGCCCTGGCCGACTACGAGTGCAACACCGGGGAAGGCCCCCTCTGGCATCCGGAGGAAAGCTGCATCTACTGGACCGACATCCCGAACGGAAGGCTGTTTCAGTACGACTGGGTCACGGGCGAGCACCGGATGATCTGGAGCGGCCCGGCGGTCGGCGGGATGACGCTGCAGGAGGACGGCTCCCTCGCCCTTTTCATGGAGAAGGGGGCGGTTGCGATCCTGCGCAACGGGATCGAGACCGTCGTCCTTCCGTTCGTGCACGGCGAAGAGGACAACCGGTTCAACGACGTGATCGCCGACCCCAACGGGCGCGTGTTCGCGGGGACCATGTGCACCGAGAACCGAAAAGGCCGGCTCTACCGGATCGGCCACGACCTCAGCGTCAAGCCGGTGGTCGAGAACGTCGGTTGCTCGAACGGGATGGGTTTTTCCGGAGACCGGAAGAAGATGTACTACATCGATTCGGAGGAGCGCCTCGTCAGCGTTTTCGACTACGACGAGATCACCGGCGAGATCGAGAACCGGCGCGACGTCCTCCGCGATCCCAACGTGCCCGGCGTGCCGGACGGCATGACGGTCGACGACGAGGACTGCCTCTGGGTGGCGTACTGGGACGGCTACTGCGTCGTCCGCTACGATCCGCAAGGGCAGGAGATGCGCCGGGTGATGTTCCCGGCGAAGAAGGTCTCCTGCGTGACGTTCGGCGGCCCTGCGTACGAGGATATGTTCGTGACGACGGCGGGTGGGGACGAGAAGCGCGAAAACGGGAAGCTTGCCGGCAACCTGTTCCACCTCGTGCCCGGCGTTAAAGGCCGCCCCGAGTACCGCTCGAAAATCGGTATGTGA
>DASWVS010000011.1:0-2958 GCA_036401135.1 Fimbriimonas sp. | reverse complement strand
CGATCGAGATCTTGACCGTGTGAGGATCGACCACCACGACGCCTTCCACGCTGTCGGCTTTGCCCTCATGCATCTCCATGGCTCCGACCACGTCGTCGAGATAGTTCCCGATCACCTCCGAGCGGAGGGCGGGGTCGCAAGCCCGCTCGATCGACCACTTCACGTCGTCTGCCGTCATCTCCTTCCCGTTGTGGAACTTCACACCCTTCTTGAGGTGGAAGGTGTAGGTCTTGCCGTCGGGCGAAACGTCCCAGCTTTCGGCCAGGCTCGGCTGGACCGAGTTGTCGGTGCCCCACGTCGTCAGTCCTTCGAAGACCTGCTGGATCAGGTCGATCGTGTCGCCGTCCTGCACCCGGTGCGGGTCGAGCGTGGTCGGGTTGGGAATCAGCGGATAGCGGAAAACGCCCTCCGAGGCATTCGCTTCCTGGGCCCTTTTTGAGAAACCGCCTTGGCTGCAGCCGGTGAGGAGAGCAAGCGAAGCGAGGAACGTCGAGGCAGCGGCCCACTTCATAGATGAAGCATTTTACACTCCAAGGAGCGTGCCAGGAGGAAAGGGCCCTCAAGGCGCGTCGCCGACCGTCCGATGCCGGACGTCTTTGACCACCGCGTCGTTCGCGGGAAGGGGAATGGCCGCAATCTCCTGCCAGAAAGGGAGGAGCGTCGCGAGCGCTTCTTCGGCAAAGCGCAGGTTCGCCGGCGGCTGCTCCACATCCGCCAGCCGCCGGATGCCGATCAGCACCTCCCGCCTCGTTCGGAAGCGGTCGGCATAGCGGCCGGAGGAGGCATCGGAAACGATGCCGCCGGCCCGGGGCGAAACGAACGGTTCGGGAACGGCAACCGGCTCGCCGGTGACGACGCAGGCGTCGAGTTGGGGCAGGAAGCCCGAGACCGAAAGAAGGTGCACCTGAGCCCAAACGAGCGCTACGATCGGCTTTTGGTGCACTTCGAGCATCGCCAGCGATTTGAGCAGGAGCTCGTAGGCTTCAGGTACCGGCTGCTCGATGGGCAGCACGGCCGCGCACAGCTCACAGAGCGCCAACCCGAACTGGAGGCGGTCATAGTCCGAGCGAAGTCCGGGAAAGGAGGTGACCGGCTGAGCCTGCGTGACAAAGCGATTGAGCTTCCCCTCCGCCAGGTTCATCACCGCCACAGAGAGCGGGTCGGACGAACCGGCCAACCGAGAGGCGGCCTTGCGGGCGCCTTTGGCGACGACGTCCAGTTTGCCCATCTCCTCGCTGAGGATCGTCAGCCGCCGGTCGGACTCCCCGGCATCCCTCCGGCGCAAGACGATGGCGTGGACGATCCGTTCCATAGAGTCTCGACGCGAGCGGCAAGTTTCCGGCCGCCCGCGTCAGTGGGCGCTAGGTTCTGCCCAGCAGCCCCTGCATCAGCCACTCGATGAACACGAAGTACATGCGGTCGATCAGGAGCGAGAACCGCATCATGACCGTCGAGCCGAAGATCGCGCCGAAGCCGATCATCAGAAGCCAGCGCCCCATCGTCGTCGTGTTCCGAAGGAATCGGCCCTTAACGTCGAAGCTGAACAGGAAGTAGCTCAGCACGCTCAGGAGCGTGACGACGAAGATGATGTTCGAGAGCGCTTGGGACCCGTAGACTCGGGTCGCGACCTCTGCCGCTTCCGCCGAGGTCATCGCCGAGGTGTCCGGCCTGAGGAATCCCGAGGTCGTGGGGAGGATCGGCTTCAGCGAGTCGGCGATCTGCTGGGTGAAGCGGTTCGTGAACGCCTCGAACTGCTGACCGGCCCAGAGGCCGAGGAGGATGCCGATGGGAATCCGGCTCGCCCAGTTGTGCTTCTGGGAGAACACGAAGTATCCGAGCAGCCCGATGAAGGGCAGGATCGCCATCAGCCAGTAACCCGGCTGTGCCGGATCGCCGCCCTCGGCGGCTCGCCCGACCATCTTGTCCCACCAGACATCCTTCAGCACTTCCGTCCAAAGCGCGGTGATGGACCATCCGGCGGCGAGACCGAGGAAGATGTGCTCGAACAGGCGGTAGACCTTGTTCTCGCGGTAGAGCACCGAATACAGGCCGACGGTAGCGATGGCGCCGAGCGTCAACTTAAAGAATGAGTAATCCATCGACTACCTCTGCCTCCGGCTCAGGAACATACCGACGTTGCCGATGACGACCGCCAGGATCAGAAGCGTCAGCGCGACGTGCAGCGTCGGATAGTAGGCGTTGCCTTTGCCGAAGTTCGTCTCCCCCGGGAAGCCCGGAACCGTGTCATAGCGAGGGATGCGGACCTTGGCGGAGGCGGCATCCGGGAAGTTGATCCCGTTCTGCATCATCGTCTCCATGTCGTAGACGCCCTTGAGCCCGACCACGAGCCCCTTGACCTGGCCCGATGCGTAGTAGGGGACGTGCTCTGGCCCCATCACGCCCGTCACCATCAGCATCATCGGCGTCTTCTGTCCAGAGAGCCGTTCGATGGCGGTGATCGAAGTGTTCGAGGCCGTGACCACGACGAAGAGACCGAGATCGTTGAACTTCTGGACCTTGTTCAGGACCGGCGATTCGAACACGTTTCGCTGGCCAACCCCCGGCGAAGTCGCCTGGCGATCCGAAAAGGCCTTGCGAAGGTTCGTCGCCATCGCTTTGTTGACGACGTCGACCGCAGGCATATAGCCCAGAACCAGGTAGTCGTTCCAAGAACGGTAGGGTTCCTTGCCCTCTTTGATCCGCTCGTCGTTGATCCGCGTGATCACGTCTCGAGCGACCTGCGGCGACTGGGGGTCCGCCGAGTACAGCGCGAACTTAAGGCCCCGCCGCATGAGGATACGAACCAGTGCCTCGAAGGATCCGCCGCTTTCGCCTCGGCTGGAGTTCGTCCAGTCGGACTGGATCATCACGGTTCTGTCCTGGGGGACGTGCATCAACGTGGCGTAGAAGTCCGCTGCGGCGTCCGTCGGCCGGTTGGGAACCGTGAACTTGATGAAG
>DASWVS010000010.1:0-8489 GCA_036401135.1 Fimbriimonas sp. | reverse complement strand
AGTTCTCGGTTTTCCGGGCGCTGCAGTCCGCCGAGGAGGCGATCGCGGTCGTTGTCGAGAGGGCTTCGGAGGCCTTCCTGAAAGGGGGAAGGATCATCTACGTCGGGGCCGGCACCAGCGGCCGCGTCGCCACCATGGACGCCGCAGAAATGCCTCCGACCTTCGGAGTCGGCCCCGACCGTTTTATCGCCCTGATCGCTGGCGGGGCGTCGGCAGGCGGAACGGCCGTCGAAGATGCCGAGGACGACGCTCACGCGGCGGTCGCCGTCCTCAACGACATCGAGATCACGACCGACGACATCCTCATCGGGATCGCCGCGAGCGGAACGACGCCCTTTGTGGTCGCCGCCGTTCGCCACGCCCGTCAAAAAGGGACCTGGACGTGCGGGATCGCGAACAACCGCAACACCCCGCTGCTTCAGGTCGCCGACCAGCCGATCTTCCTCGATACCGGCCCGGAGGTTCTAACGGGGTCGACGCGCCTCAAAGCCGGAACGTCCCAGAAGCTGGTCCTGAACCGGATCAGCACCGGGGCGATGATCCTCAGCGGCAAGGTCATCGAGAACCTGATGGTCGACGTCAAGGCCAAGAACACGAAGCTCAAGGAGCGCTGCGTCCGAATCGTCTGCGAGTTGACCGCCGCCACTCAGGACGAGGCGCGCGACCTGCTCGAGGCCAACGACTGGAGCATCCGCGCCGTCCTGTCCGAGGTGGAGAACCAAACGACGGTCGCTTGGCCCTCCTGAATCCGGCTACGGGGAGGGAGGCCGCTGATACGGGCTGTCCATCGGCGGGATCCCGTCGATCGGGCCCGTCGCCACGAGATCGTCGGTGCGCATGAACATGTCGCGGTACAGCAGACCCATGCCGATCGGATAAAACGGGAACGTCAGCAGGATGCCGACACCGCAAAGGAGGACGCCGATGCCGGCGACGATGGGGAACGCGATCGCGAAGCCGGTCGCCGGCCAGAGGTAGGGCTTCAGCGTCTCCCAACTGAGCTTCATCGCTTCCACGGGGCCTTTGCCCTGCATGAAGATGATGAGGGGCGTCAGGAACAACAGCCCGTTCACGACCAGCCCCGGCAGCAGACAGGCGATC
Source organism: Fimbriimonas sp. (assembly GCA_036401135.1). Classification (GTDB taxonomy): domain Bacteria; phylum Armatimonadota; class Fimbriimonadia; order Fimbriimonadales; family Fimbriimonadaceae; genus Fimbriimonas. Next base: position 7,388 of record DASWVS010000010.1, on the reverse strand, counting down.
ATCCCGATATAGACGAGGATCAGCGTTAAAAACGTGGCGACGATGACCGTGCCGATGCGGGGGGTCGCGGCGAATAGGTCGCTCAGTCCGTAGGACTGTCCCATCGCCTGCTTGATGCCCATATGAGCCATCCCGGCAATCAAGGTGAGATAGACGCCGTTCGCGAGAAACGCGACGACGTACGTCAGGATCAGGGAAAGCGGATTGAAAGGTCGAACGTCGGACGCGCCGAAACCGAGCATCACGTCGATCCCCATCATCAGGCCGTATACGACGGCGAAACAGACGAAGAACACCAGGGTCGTCAGCACCCAAGTTCCCAGATCGGCCTTGATCAACTGCCAGGCTTCCTGGAAGATCGCGTCGATGCGGACTCCCTTCGGGGGGAGCGGACGAGGATAGGCGGCATAGGGCGGCGTCTGCATGAACGGTGTTACAGACGGGGCAAAAAGCACAGAAGGTGCAGAAGCTCACGCATTCTGCACCTTCTTCGATATTTTTAGCCCGCCGCCTTAAGCGTTGACCTGGACCATCTCGTAGGCTTCGACGCGGTCGTTCTCGGCAAAGTCCTCCCAATTCTCGAACGTCATGCCGCACTCGTTGCCGAGCGTCACTTCGCGCACGTCGTCTTTGAAGTGTCGAAGCGAGGCGACCTTCCCTTCGTAAACGACGTCCTTCCCGCGGTAGACCCGGCATAGAGAGTTTCGGACGATCTTGCCCTCCGTCACCCGGCAGCCGGCGATGATGCCCTTCCGGCCGAACTGCATCTTGACCAGGATGTTCGCCTCGCCGAGGTACTGCTCCTCGAACTTCGGCTCGAGCATGCCCTTCGCCGCCGCCTCGATGTCTTCGATCAGTTCGTAGATGATGTTGTACGTTCGGATCTCGACCTTCTGCCGCTCCGCTTCGGCTCGCGCCTTGCCCTCGGGCTTGACGTTGAAGCCGATGACGATCGCTTCGGAAGCCTTGGCGAGGAGAACGTCGTTCTCGGTGATGCCGCCGACGCCACTGAGGATGATCTTGGTTTCAACCTCCTCGTTGCGGACCTTCTCGAGCATTCCCTTCACCGCCTCCACCGAGCCCTGGACGTCCGCCTTGACGATCAGGTTGAGCGCCTTGAGGCCTTCCTCCTGCATCAGGTTCCGGAAGTCGCGCAAGGTCAGTCCGCGGCTCTTCTGGACGATGGTTCGAGCCCGTTCGTCGTCCGCCCTCTTATCGGCGATCTCTCGTGCCTCGCGCTCCGATCCGCAGAACTCGACGATGTCGCCGGCGGAAGGAACGTCGCTCAGCCCTAGGACCTCGACCGGCGTGCTGGGGCCCGCCTCCGGGATCGACTCGCCGAGGTAGTCGGTCATCGCCTTGATGCGGCCGTAGGTCTGGCCGACGACGATGGCGTCCCCGCGCTTCAGGGTGCCCTCCTGAACGAGGACGGTCGCGACGGGGCCGCGGCCCCGCTCCAGCTTCGCTTCGATCACAACACCCTTGAAAGGCGCCTTCGGGTTGGCCTTCAGCTCCATGACGTCGGCCTGGAGCAGGATCATCTCGAGCAGGTTCGGAACGCCTTCGCCGGTGATCGCCGATACCGGCACGGTGATGACCTGCCCGCCGTAGGCCTCGGGGACCATGTCGTATTGGGGGAGCTGCTGGAGCACGCGATCCGGGTTGGCGTCCACCTTGTCGATCTTGTTCACGGCGACGATGACCGGAGTCTGCGCGTTTTGCGCGTGCTGGATCGCCTCGACCGTCGTCGGCATCACACCGTCGTCCGCGGCCACCACGAGGATTGCGATGTCCGTGACCTGGGCGCCGCGGGCCCGCATCTGGGTGAAGGCCGCGTGGCCTGGGGTGTCCAGAAAAGTTATCTTGCCTTCCGGAAGCTCGACCTGGTACGCGCCGATGTGCTGGGTGATGCCGCCGAACTCCTTCTCGGCGACGTTCGCTTTGCGGATGTAGTCCAGGAGCGAGGTCTTGCCGTGGTCGACGTGGCCCATGATCGTCACGACCGGCGGACGCTTCGTCGCCTCAGGAGCCTTGGAAGACCCGGCCTTGGAGGCGGGACGGGGTTTGGGCGCGTCGGCGAACCGCACCGTGTAGCCGAAGTTCTCGACCAGCTTCTGCAGGACGTCGTCCTTGAGGGCCGTCGTCAGCGTCGCCATCGTGCGCAGCTTGGTCACGAGGGTCTTCTGAACCTCCGGCTGGGGGACGTCGAGCGCCATCGCCACGTCTCGCGGCGTAGCGCCGTTCTTCAGGACCACCTCCTTGGAATCCGCGGGGGTCTCCCGAAGCGACTCGCGGACGAGCTCGGAAACCTCGTCGTCCACATCGAACGACATTCCGTCGTGCTCGATGCCAAGGTCGCTCAGCACGCCGTACACGTGCCCTGGTTTGAGCCGGTATTCCTTGGCCAGATCCGCGATCGTATAGGTCATACCTGTCTTCTTTACCTCAGTTCGCATAAGAGAATTTGTTGGAGCGCCTCTCGCTCCGTCGGTGAGACGACGCTCTTCAATGCTCGGTCGAGTCTTCCTTTCGTCGTCGCAGTCTTCACGCAGCCTTCGGCCGGGCAAATGTAGGCGCTTCGGCCATGTCCGCGCCAGAGCCCGAGCCGACCATCGGCATCGCGCGCAACACGAAGCAGGAGGGGCTGGTCATTTCTACGCCGACAAGCGATGCAAGTACGCTTGGGCGTCATCTCGATCCGAAAGATTGTACCAGAACCCCCTCGGCCGTTCGTGACCGAGGGGACGGCCGGACTACTTGCGATCCCCGCCTGCGGATTGGCTTTCGCTTCGGATGTCGATCTTCCAGTCGGTGAGGCGCGCCGCAAGGCGGACGTTTTGTCCCCCCTTTCCGATCGCGAGGGAAAGCTGGTTGTCGGGAACCACCACGTAGGCCGACTGCTCTTCCTCGTTCAGCTTGATCGAGTTCACCTTCGCCGGCGACAGCGCGTCGGTGATGTACTTTCGAGGGTCCTCGCTGAACGGGACGACGTCGATCTTCTCGTCGTACAGTTCGTCGACGATCGCCTGGACGCGGGCGCCGCGCGGACCGATGCAGGCGCCGATCGGGTCGACTCGCTCGTCCGTGGTGTAGACGGCGATCTTGCTCCGCTGGCCTGGCTCGCGAGCGACGCTCTTGATCACGACGACCCCTTGCTCGATCTCCGGAACCTCGAGTTCGAAGAGTTTGCGGAGGAGGTTCGGATGCGTGCGGCTGACGATCACACGCAGACGCCGCTGGGAGTCGTCCACCTTATAGACGTACACCTTGATGCGGTCGTTGGGCCGGTACGGTTCCGTCGGCACCTGCTCTCGCCTCGGCAGCTCCGCCTCGACCTTGTTCACCTGAACGAAGATGCTCTGGCCTTCCCTGCGGCTGACGGTGCCCGTGACGACCTCGCCCATCCGCTCCTGGAACACGTCGTGGATACGTCGTGTCTCCGCCTCGCGAAGCTTCTGGCTCAAGACCTGTTTGGCAGTCTGGGCGGCGATCCGCCCGAATTGGTTTGGGTCGACGCTGGTTTCGACCAGATCGCCGATCTCGGCGTTCGCGTCCCGCTTGCGCGCATCCTCGATACTGATTTGGTAGCGCGGCTCGGTCACCACCGCGACGACCTCTTTGCCGACCGTCGCGCTGAGGGGACTGAGTGTGATGTGAACCGTCACCGGCACGTCGTTCGGCACGCCGATGAACTTCTTATAGGCGATGGCGAGGCTGTCCTCCAATTCCTTCTGAAGCGCCTCCAGCGGAATGTCACGCTCCTGTGCGATCTGATTAAGCTGGTTTAAAATGTCCATCGCTACCCCTGAGCTTCCTAACAAAAAAGGCGGCCTAAGCCACCCTTTTTCGGTCGCTCCCTGAGACTTCTTGCGAAAAAGTATACCACCGTCGATCCCTTCCGTGGGGTAAACGACCGACAACCATGCGGGTCTTCGTACGCCGTCTCGAGTTCTACGCCTACCACGGCGTCCCTGCCGAAGAGCGCCAGATCGGCCACCGGTACGTCGCCGATCTCGACGTCGAGATCCACGACAGGGCGGGGGAAACGGACATGGTGGAGGACACGGTCGACTATGGGGCGCTCGCGAAGCGGTTGGAGGTTCTCGCCGCCGGGTCGCAGCATCAAACCCTGGAATCCCTCGTGACCCATTGCGGGCGGCAGCTGATGGAGGAGTTCCCCAGAATCCGGTCGATGAAGCTGTCGATCGCCAAGCGGCTCCCCCCCGCCCCGATCCATGCGGAAGAGGCGGGAGTCGAGCAGACCTTTACGCGCCCGCCGACAGTCTAGCTCTCGATGTGGATCGTCTTCTCGTGCGTGTACAATGCCGTCCCCCGGGGCGCCCCCCTCGGCTTTCGAACGTGCTTCTTGAGGGTGTAGTCCACCGGAACGTATCCGCTGTGCTTGACCGCCGAGTTCTGGACCGCGATCCGCGCCGCGAACTCGAGGGTCTCTCGGCTGACCGATTCGGGCTTGTTGCGCGTCGCGATCACCACGTGGGCGGAGACGTGCCCCCGGACATGGAGCCAGTAATCGTTGGGCTTGGCGACTCTTAGAGTCAGGAAATCGTTGCTCTCGGAGTTCTCCCCGTAAAGGATGGTGAAACCTTGCGGGCCGAGGAGCTCCCGCACCCGATGCCCCTCGTACGGCCGGTCCTCCTTCTCCTTCGCCGCCGGGCGCTGGATCGACAGCCATCGCTTGGCCCTCGCTTCCTCGCGCAGTTCCTCGAGGACGTCGAGGCGAGCCTCGGACTCGATTCGGACGATCAGCGATTCGAGCGCGCGGCGGTCCGCATCGATGCGCGCAATCTGGTCCTGAACGGTCCCGAGCCGGCTCTTCGCCTTCCGGGCGCGTTCGAAATAGCGGTTCGCGTTCGATTTCCAGTCGAGCTCCGGATCGAGTTTGATCCTCGCCTCCGTTCCGTCGTAGTCCCAGGCGGCGAGCTCCCCTTGGCCGGGCTGGATCGAGTGGCCATAGGCGAGGATAAGTTCCCCGCTCCGCTGCCACTGCGAAGCCTTATGTCCCGATTCGACCGCGTGCCGAAGGTCGGTGAGGGAGACTTCCCGAGCGAGCAAGACTCGACGGAGCTGTCCCAGCAAGGACTGGCGCAAGGTCTCGATCTCGTTCTGTCGAACGGCGGCGTCGAAGTGCTGCTCGAGGGCGATGCTGATCGAGGTTCGCGACAGCTCCGAGTAACCCAGCGCCGAGACCGACTCCGGGTAGGCGCCGAAGCCTTGGGCCAGGACGGGTTGGAAGCTCCCCTCGCCAACCCTTCGACGAACCTCGTCGAGGGAGGTGCCCCCCGCCTCGATCAGCCGTAGGAGGAACGGCGAAGCGCCCTCGAAGGCGCGTAGATCCTCGCCTTCGCTCGCCTCCAGGAGGGACGGACGGGGCGGGAACGGCGGACGCGCGTAGGCCATCCCCGAGAGAATCGGGCGCGACGACTTGGAACGGCCGACGGATTTCGCCGAAGAGACGATCCGGTCATCCTCCCCTACGAGGATGAGGTTCGAGTGTTTCCCCATCAGCTCGGCGATCAACAGGTGCCTCCCCTTGGCGCCGACGAACTCCATCTCGAGGATCCGGTCGAAACCGACCTGTCGGACGGAAACGACCTGGGCGCCCTCGATCCTCGACCTCAAAGCCTGGCAGAACCCGGGAGGCTGCGGCTGATTTGAGGGTCGACGCGTCGCCAGGTGGGCCCTCGCGAACACCGGATGGCAGCTTAACAGGACCATCGCCTCTTTGCCGAAGGCGTAGAGGCCGAGGGAGACCTCCGTCTCAGTGGGTTGGCGGATGCCCTGGACGCGGCCGCCCACGTACGCCTGCATCTCCGACACCACCGCCGCCAGGCAGAAGCTGTCCACCGGGATCCTCGCAGGCTTTTCGGTCATGCCGTGGTTGTACACCACCGCACCACTCGACGGAAAGTCAATCCCGAAGGGATCGCGCGCGTTCGATCTCGCGGCGCGTGTCCTGTTCGGCGATCTGCTTGCGCTTGTCGTATTCGGCCTTGCCGCGCGCGAGGGCGATCTCGACCTTCGCACGGCCGTTCTTGAAGTAGATCGCCAACGGGATGATCGCGAACCCTTTCTCCTGCGAGCGCCTTTCGATCAGGCCGATCTCCTTGCGATGCATCAGCAGCTTGCGGTCGCGCCGACGCTCGTGCTGGAAGACGGTCGCCTGCTCGTACGGCTCGATATCCAGGTTGAGGAGCCACAACTCGCCGTTGAGGACGCGACAGTACGCGTCCGTGAGGTTGGCCCGACCCTTATAGAGGCTCTTGACCTCGGAGCCGACGAGCACGATCCCGGCTTCGAAGGAATGCTCGATGGCGTAGTCGTGGCGCGCCCGCCGGTTCTGAACCGACTTGGGTGCCTGAGCCTCCTTTTTGTCCGCAGTCTTCTTCGCCATCGGGATACAGGAGGGTACCCCTTGCGTTGATTCTAACGATGATCCATACAGCGGGTAGATTACGACCTATGGCCAAGGCCTTTCCTATCGCTGCCGCATTAGTGCTGGCGCTCGCCGGGTGTAACGAACAGGCCGAGAAGCCAAAGCCGGCGGAACCCCCGCAGGAGCCTTCCAAACCCTCCAAACCGGCGCTTCAGAAGCTCGAGATCACCGACGCTGTGCCGGGCGAGGGCCCCGCCGCGGCCGTGGGAGACACTCTTTTCATGCTCTACACGGGCAAGCTCGGCGACGATACGGTGTTCGACAGCACTTCCAAGCGCGACAACGCGCCCTTCTCGTTCACCCTCGGACAGGGGGCGGTGATCAAGGGCTGGGACGAAGGGCTCGTCGGGATGAAGGTCGGCGGCAAGCGCACGTTGGGCATCCCCTGGCAGATGGCGTACGGCGAAGGTGGGAACCCGCCCACGATTCCGCCGAAGGCGGATTTATACTTCGACGTCGAGCTCCTCGATCTGGTGAAGGAGGGGGAAGAGGACGTGATCGAAAGGACCACCGTCAAACCCGGGTCCGGGCGAGAGGCGAAAGACGGCGACGTGGTCACCGTCAACTACGTCGGAACCCTCGTCGGTGGGTCCGTGTTCGACGAGAAGTTCAAGACCAAGCCCTACACGTTCACCCTGGGAGACAAGAAAGTTCGCGACTTCTTCCAGATCGCGGTCCGGGGAATGAAGAAGGGAGGCGAGCGGAAGGTCCGTGTGGCTCCGGAGGCCGGATTCGGACCGATGGGCGGCCCGAACGTGGAAGGCAGCCAGATCCTTTACTACACGGTCAAGCTGGTCGACATCAAGTAGGGGTGCGGGCCCGCCCCCGGCGGTAAACTCGCTCCATCCATGCGTGAGAGTGAGAAGCTATGATCGTCGGCGTTCCGAAGGAAGTTAAAGAGGACGAATACAGGGTCGCCCTTACCCCCGCCGGC
>DASWVS010000009.1:0-3145 GCA_036401135.1 Fimbriimonas sp. | reverse complement strand
CCTCCCTCGTGAGCGAGATCCTGGCCAGGTGTCCTTCGGTAAAGGTTCTCGGAACGAGCCGTCAGGCGTTGGGCCTGCCGGGGGAGCAGGTCGTCCGGCTCGCCAGCCTGCCGGTTCCGTCGGCGGAAGAACCTTTCGACTCGGACACGGTCGCCCGGTACGATTCGGTTCAGCTCTTCGACGACCGGGCGAGGATGGCGCGGCCGGAGTTCGCCATCACGGAGCACAACGCCGAGTCGGTGGCGCGCCTCTGCCGTCGGCTCGAGGGGATCCCGCTCGCGATCGAACTTGCGGCGGCGAGGGTCCGGGCGATGCCGGTCGACCAGGTGGAAGCGAGGGTCGCGGACCGTTTCGGGTTTCTGAAAAGCCAAGGACGAGGGCGCCTGCCACGCCAGCAGACCCTGCGGGCGCTCATCGACTGGTCCTACGACCTCCTTGCGGATGCGGAAAGAACCTTGCTACGGCGGCTTTCCGTGTTCTCCGGCGGCTGGACGCTGAGGGCGGCGGAGCAGGTCTGCGGGACGTCGGGGATGATCGACGAGGAGGAGATCCTCGACCTGTTGGCGTCGCTCGTCGACAAGTCGCTGATCATCTTCGAGGAGATCGAGGGGCGGGGCCGCTATCGGATTCTCGACACCGTGCGGCAGTACGCCGCCGCCCGACTGGCCGAGACGGAGGACCTTTCGCCTTTCCGGCACAGGCACGCGGACCTCTACCTTCAGTTCCTCGAGGAACGCCTTGCGGAGCTCCATAGCCGCTCGCGGGGAGAAGCCATCCGCCTCCTTCGGGAGGATCTCGACAACATCGTCTCCGCGTTGGACTGGTGCGAGCGCAACGAGGAGCTTTCCGTGCGGCTGATCGAGGTCATGCACTACGCCTGGCCGTTCTTCCACGCTTCCACCTCGAATCGTTGGCGCCTCGGGCTGCTCACAAGGCTCCTGGACCTGTGGGCCGACAAGCTTCCCGAGAAGTGCGTCACGACGGGCACCTATCTTCGGTGTCTGCACCTCGCTCTCGCCGGAGAGATGGACGAGGCGAAGGAAGTCCTGAGGAGGCTCTGGGACTCGTCCGAAGAGCCGCCTTACACCCTGGGGCGGCTGAACGCGATGGGCTACGTCCACTGGCTGGTCGGCGACGTGGAAGGCGCTTTGAGAATCTTCCGCCACGCCGAGGAGGAGGCAGGCGACAACCTCGAGCTGCTGGGGTACAGCACCCAGAACCAGGGAAGCATCGCGCTCTGCCAGGGCAGGTATCTCGACGCCCGGGCGTACTATGAGCGCGCGCTGGAAGCACACCGGCGGAACGGCGATACGCGGGCGATGATCGCCGTCATGTCGTCCCTCGCCAAACTCGCCTGGCTCATGGACGAACGCGAACAAGCTTTGGACTGGTTCGTGCGGTACAGCCGCCTCGAGCGATCCTGGGGCTATCCGGCGGTCCAGGCCCGCCAGGCGCGGGACGTCGCCAGGTCGATCGCGGAATGCGATCCGAGGCATGGTGCGATGCTTTGGGGAGGGGCGCGAACGATGGAAGAAGAGGAAGGTCCTCTGGCGGACCCGACCGACGGCGTGGGGAACGAGGCTTTCGAGGCCGCCTTGCGCACTCGTCTCGGCGAATCCGACTACGCCGACGCCGTCGCCGAGGGAGCGCGCTCGTTGGCCTGGGTCCGGGTGAGGATCCACCAGGCCCTCGAGTCGCTGGAACACTCGAGGACCCAGACCCCTCCCGCGGACGCCCCGCAAACCACAGGAACGGCGTAGTTCGCGGAGACCGTGCTACGGCCGGATGATCAACACCGAGTAGGGCTCGACCACCACCTGGTGGAGCGAGGTGCTCCCCAGGATGAGCCGGTGCATAAAGCCGTGGCCTTGCGCGCCCATGAGGAGCAGGTCGGCCTGGGTCTCCTCCATCTGGTCCCGGATCGCATCGTTCACATGCTTGTCGAGCACGACCCCCGACGCCTCGTAACCGGCGGCGCGAAATCTTCGGACATCTTCCTGCATGCGTTCCTCCGCCGCCTCGACCAGGCCGGTCACCACCGGCAGCCCGTGCGCGACCTCGCGGGCATTCAGGTTCACGGCCGTCATGAGCCGGATACGCCCGATCCCGGCGGGCTGCATCGCGATCAGCTTTTCCAGCGATCGGGCCGCATACTCCGACTGGTCCGTCGCAAAGACGGCCGTGAGTTTCCCGGTCGACGGCGCATCGCCTTTCGAGATCAATACCGAGTGCTTTGCGCCGATGGCCAGCCCGCGGCCGACGCTCCCGAAGAAGAGGGATCCGAACCTGCCCTTCCTTTCCGAGTGGACGGCGACCAAGTCGGCGCCGATCTCCTCGGCGAACGAGACCAGGGTGGATGCCGGGTCTCCGGAGAGCCGCACCGTCTTCGCTTCGATCCCACAGGCGGCGGCATCTTCGGCCGAAGCTTCGAGGGCGGAATCGCCCGCCTGGGAGATCGCATCGATCAGGTCGGGACGGTAAGCCACCTCGGACGGGATGTCCCGACTGTACGCCAGGATCCATTCCGCGTCCGGGAAACCCAGCCGGGTGGAAAGGCTCAGAGCCTGCCTATAGAGCCCGTTCGTGTCGATTCCAACAACGATTTTCATGGTTGCCCCCTTTGGCGTGGCGGGTTGCCTGCAACGGACGCGCCACAGGTCGCGGCGGTCGGGCGGGTGCCCCTGAGCCCGGGCAGAGGCCCTTTCCCGACAAAGCCTCTGCCTCCACTATGCCCTTTCGTCGAGGCAGTTTGCCCGTCCGTTCGGTTCGAAAGGGGCGAAGATGCTTTCCCGCGACCGCCTAAGTGAGCGATCGGGGCCCTTCAGAGCGTAACATTAATGAATCCCATGATTCTTTCCTTTGCTGCGCTCGCGGCCACCTTGATGGCTCCGACGCCCACGGAACCGCCTCTTACCACCGACCCTGTCATCGCCGCCCTGGAGAAGACCGCGGGACTTCGTTTCGACGAGCTGTTTCCGCGCAAGTCGAACTTCGGCCGCACCGCCTCCGAGTTGGAGTGGTCCAACGACGCCCGCTACCTGACCTACGTGTGGTCCCCCTACGACACGAAAGGCGGGAACGACCTGTACGTCTACGACACCCAGACGAAGAAGAGCACGCGGCTCACGAGCCCCGAGACGATGGG
>DASWVS010000008.1:0-7246 GCA_036401135.1 Fimbriimonas sp. | reverse complement strand
CACAACCCTGCGCCCGACAACGGCATCAAGTTCGTCGGGCACAACGGGCGCAAATTGGCCGATGAGGTCGAGGCCGAGATCGAGGCCCTGATGCAGCCCACCGGGCATCGTCCCGAGGGAGAGGGCGTCGGAGCGATCGAGAGCGATCGCAGTTTGATCGACGGCTACCTCGAATACCTTCTCACGATCGTTCCCGAGGGGCTTGAAGGCCTCCGAGTCGCGGTCGACGCCGCCAATGGCGCCGCCTATGAGATCGGCCCCGACGTCCTCCGGAGGCTCGGTGCCGAGGTGGTGGCGGTGGGAACGACGCCCGACGGCATCAACATCAACGCGGAGGGCGGGGCCACCAAGCCCGAAGTGATCCAGAGACTGACGGTCGAGGCAGGAGCCGACGTCGGGGTGGCGTTCGACGGAGATGCAGACCGCGCCGTTTTCAGCGACGAAAAGGGAACCCTCGTCAACGGCGACAGAACCCTCGGAATCTGGGCGGCCCATTACCGGAAAAAGGGCGAACTGAGCCCTTCGACCATCGTCGGGACCGTCATGAGCAACGGCGGATTCGAGGCCTATCTTCGGTCGCAAGGCGTCGACCTGCTGCGAACGCCGGTGGGTGACAAGTACGTGGCACAGAAGCTCGACGAGTCGGGGTCGCTCGCCGGCGGTGAACAGAGCGGCCATCTGATTTTCCCCCGCCGCGGTCCAACCGGCGACGGGCTGATCACGATGCTCGAGCTTTTCCGGGTGCTGAAGGAGGAGGGGCGGTCCGCTTCGAGCTTCATCGCCGATTACGACCCATGGCCTCAGCTGATGGTCAACGTGGCAATCTCGTCGAAGGACGGCTGGAGCGAAAAGCCGGAGGTTGCCCGAGCGCTTGCCGAGGGTGAAGAAGCGCTCCGGGGCCATGGCCGCCTCGTCGTTCGACCGAGCGGCACCCAGCCGATGATCCGGGTGATGGTGGAAGCCGACGGATACGGGCTTCGGGACGGGGTCGCCGACCGGATCGTTGAAGCCATGCGCCGTGAACTCGGCGGCAGCATCCACGGGAGGGTTGACCTGACCCATGCTCTTGGCGATTGACGTAGGGAACACGCACACCGTTTTCGGACTCTGGGACGGTGCCCGCTGGAAATCGACCTGGCGGCGCTCGACCTATATGCGGGAGACGGAAGACGAACTCGCCGCCTGGTTGAAGGGCCTGTTCGACCTTGGCGGGATCGAGTGGGCGGTCGATGCCGCCGTTTGCGGATCCGTCGTCCCGCAGGTCAACGACGCCCTTTCCAAGATGTGCGATCGATACCTGGGGATCAAGCTCGCATTCCTCGAAGGCGGACACCAGGTCGGCCTACCCGTCAGCTACGAGCCCTCGCACGTCGTCGGCGCCGATCGAATCGCGAACGCGCTCGCTGCGCTTGCACGCTACGAGCCGCCGATCGTGGTCGTCGACTTCGGCACTGCGACCACCTTCGACGTCGTCGACCGGAACGGGGTGTATGTGGGAGGGGCGATCCTCCCCGGCGTGGCGATCTCCGCCCAGTCGCTGGTCGAGCGCACGGCGAAGCTCCCTCAGGTCGAATTTCTTGCGCCGGAGACGGCCATCGGGATCAATACCGTCCACTCCCTCCAGTCCGGCATCATGTTCGGGTACGCGGGCGCGATCGACACGCTGGCATCTCGCATCCGCCAGGAACTTGGAGGCACCGCGAAGGTGTTGGCGACAGGCGGCCTAGGCAAGCTCTTCATCGGGATCTGCGAGTCCGTCGAAGTCTACGAGCCGACCCTCACATTGGACGGGCTCGCGATCGCACACCAGAGGCTTTTACGCCAGGAGCCCGTCAAGCCGCGGCGCAGCGTTTCCGACTGAGGATGTGATCGTCGATGAACTCGGCGACGCCGCCTTCGTCGTTCGTGCCGACGGTGACGTCGGCGATCCGATGCAGTTCCGGATGCCCGTTCCGCACAGTCGCGCTCAGCCCCGCCCAATCGAGCATCTCGGAGTCGTTCAGATAGTCCCCGATGGCCGCCGTCTCTTCCTGGGCGATTCCAAGGTGCCGGCAGAGCGTCTGAAGAGCCTTCCCCTTGGAAACGTCGCCGGAGAGGAACTCGAGATAGTCCGGCTCGGAAACCGTCGCGCGGCCGAGGAGGGGATCGATTCGATCCTCGAGGATCGCCCGGTGCTTCACGATTCGTTCCGGCTGGTCCATCACGAGGATCTTGCTGATCGTGAGGTTCCTGACCTCTTCCACCGTGGCGACCCGAGGCTGGATCGTCTTCAACCGCCGCGCGTACTCCAGGCCGTAAACCGTCTCCTGCAGGTAAAGAAGCTCCGTCGTCGTGTAGACGTTGAGGTGGGCGCCCGTCTCCACCGCGTAGGGCCACACCTGTTCGAACACAGCCATCGGTAGGGGCGTGTAGTCGATCTCGGCCCCCGTCTCGTCCTCGATGTACGCCCCGTTGCACGAGATCATGGGCGATGCCAGACCGACTTCGCGAGCAAAAGGATGCATGCTCGTCCGGATCCTGCCGCTGGCGAGCACGACGGTCACCCCCGCACTCGCCGCCCGGCGCATGGCCTCGGCACTATCCGGATGGGGAACGCGTCCGGACGTCAAGAGGGTCCCGTCGAGATCGACCGCGAGCAGGCGAATGGGCATGGGGCACCGAGAGGGTACCCCGCGGCGCCACGCTAGACCCGGGTCAGGACCTGCTCGCGGTTAAACAGCCACACCGCGACCCAGAGGGCGATCAGCGCCGGCACCGTGCTCACGACGATCGTCACGAAGACGGCCAGGAGGTCCGGCTTGCCCAGAAGGGCCGTGCGGATATTGTTCGAGGTGTTCAGGACGGGCACGAAGTTGACCCACATCGCGTTCGCCGCGTCGGTCAACCCGATGAACTGGCTGGCGACGGCCGGCGTCAGCACCAGGAAGTTGACGAGCCCGAGGTGGCTCTGCGCCTCCCGCGGGTTCTTCGCGTACGTGCTGATCGCCAGGAGGATGCTGGCGAAGAAGGCGACCGTAGGAAGGAGCACCGCAAGGATGATCAGGAAGCTGGTCGGCGTGATCCCCGTCCCGCCTTTGAAGAGCTCTCCCGCCCCCGGCAGGCTCAGCGCCCCTACCGCGATGATCCCCACGACCGAACTGAGGCTGCTGAGAAGGCAGATCACCGAGAGCGCGACGAACTTGCCGAAAACGATCTGGGTCCGCTTGACCGGCGTGATCAGCAGCGTCTCGAGCGTGTTCTTCTCCTTCTCCCCGGCGACGAGGTCGCTGACGATGCTCATCCCGCCAAAGAAGGCCCAGATGACGATCAGGTAGGGCAGCATCCCTACGATGAAGGCCCCCGCGCCGCCCTTCTCGCCGACCACCACCTCCTTTCGGGAGAGTTTGATCGGTTCAATCGCCGTTTCGGGAATCCCTTTCTGGTCGAGTACCGTCTTGAGAGACTTTCGGTTCTCCTCCTGAAACACCCGCGACACCATCCCCAGGGCGACTTCCGAAAGCTGGTGCTTGGGATCGAAGTAGGCGGTCGTGGTCTGCTGTCCCGATCCAGAGGGTGCCTCCTCGAACTGGAGCACGACGCGCGCCTCGCCTTTGCGGATCAGTCGCTCCCCTTCGACGACGCTCGGGATTTCGATGACGTTGAACCGGTTGTTCCTGAGCCGCTCCACCAGCGGGTTGTCGGACCTCACCACGTGGAGCTTCTGGTTCTCGGGCTTGCCAAGGTTGCTGACCACCGACCCGACGAGGAAGCTGATCAGCACCATTAGGAACAACGGCCCGAAAAAGACGGAGGACCGGACCCGCTTGTCGCGGAACATGTCGCGAAGCTCCTTCCGAGCCACCTGCCACGTTGGGCTCACGCTTTCACCGCCTCGAGGCCTTCGCTCTGGTACCGGACCAACCGGAGGAACGCCTTCTCGAGGCTCTGCTCCGAAGTCTGATGTTTGAGGTCCTGGACGCTGCCGACGCCCATGATCCTTCCCTCGTTGATCACGTACACCTGGTCGCATAGCCTTTCCACTTCGCTCATGATGTGCGTGCAGTAAACGACGGTCTTGCCCGCGTCGCGCGCCCCCTCGATGAACTCCATCACCGTCTGCGAGGTCACGACGTCGAGGCCGGCGGTCGGCTCGTCGAAGAAGAGCACCGGGGGGTTGTGAAGGATCGTCCGGGCGATGCTCACCCTTTGCTTCTGCCCGGTCGAGAGCTTGTCGCAGAGCCCGTCGGCGAAGGGACCGATCTGGAGGCGGTCGATGACCTCGTCCAGGTTCTTCTTCAGCTCGACCTTCCTCAGACCGTACAGCCCGCCGAAGTACTCCAGCATCTCCCTGGCCGTCAGCCTGCCGTAGAGGGCGGTGGAGTTCGACATGAAGCCGATGTTGGCTCGAACCAGCTCCGGATGGGTCGCCACGTCGTGCCCGGCGATCTCCGCCCGCCCGTGCGTGGGCTTGATCACCGTCGAGAGGATGCGGAGCAGCGTCGTCTTGCCCGCGCCGTTCACTCCGAGCAAGCCGACGATGCTGCCGGGCATCGCCTCCATCGTCACCCCGTCCACCGCTTTGACCACGCCGCGCTTTGCGTCGGTGAAGTGCTTCGCTACATCGATCGTCCGGACCATTCCCCCTATTCTAGAGAGGTCGTTGAAAGGTCCGATAGGTCCAGGGCGGATTGCCCTATTCCTTGACGAAGCTCAGGCTGGCGGAGTTGATGCAGTAGCGCATGCCCGTCGGCGTCTGGGGAGCGTCGGGGAAGACGTGTCCGAGGTGTCCTCCGCATCGCTTGCAGGTGACCTCGATCCGACGCATGCCGTGGCTTGTATCCAGGTGCTCTTCGACCTTTTCTTTGTCCAGCGCTTCGTAAAAGCTGGGCCATCCGCAGTGTGCGTCGAACTTGGCGACCGAAGAGAACAGCGGCTCCCCGCACCCGGCGCAGACGTACGTGCCGGTCTCATTGGAATCCCAGTATTGGCCGGTGAACGGGCGCTCCGTTCCCTTTCTGCGTAGGATCTGATACTGCTCCTCGCTCAAGATGCCCTTCCACTCTTCTTCCGTCGTCGGTACTTCGCGCCGTTCCATGAGTGTTCCTACGGTGGAACCAGGGGGCGGTGCGGCAACTCCTAAGGCTAACCATGGATCAGAACGACCATCTCCCGGTGCCGGACGGGATCAACCTCCGGGACTATTTTGCTGGGATCGCGCTCCAGTCGTTGCTCGCCGATTATCTCCTCGAAGCCGGCGGAGAAGGCGAAGAAGGCTACGGGCTCCTCAACCTGGGCCGTCAGGCGTATCTGGTGAGCGACGCGATGCTCATCGCGCGCGACATGCCTGACCTTGGCGACGATTCGGAGGAGGAGGATCAGGACTGAGCGTCGCCGGCTCGCAGGCTGGGTACGTGTCGACGTGCAATCCACAGGAATGCGAGGATCCCGGCCGTATCAAGGAGAACGTCCCACGCGGAACCGGAACGGCGGATCGCGCCTGCCTGGCGGATCTCGTCGAAGCAGGCAAGCGCGAACGCATAAAGGAACCCGAAAATCTCCGGCCGGACCTCGTTTCGCTCGGATCGGACGGCCCCCCGGTACGCGGCAGCCGCGACGGAGCCGTAGCCCAGGAAATGCACGGCCTTGCGGAGCCCGAGGACGACGGCCTCGGCCTGGGCTTCGGTCAATCCCAGGGCGCCGAACCACCGGAACATCGGTCCCGCCTGCCCCGTATTCCCGCTGAAATAGGCGACGCAGAGGGACGCGAACACCGCCAGCGTCAGCCACCCGTGCAGCCTGGACCCTCGCCCGAGCCACCTGTAGACCGCCCAGACCAGCGCGCCGCCCACGGCCGAGGGGAAGACGTACCGCAGGAGCACTCCCAGCAGCGGGAACCTCCATGCGATCTCCGGCGGGATGCTGAGCGCCCAGAAGGTCGGAACGCCCACGACGAGCGCCCCGACGAGAAGCCTCACGGTGAGGTCCTTCCCGTCGAACGTGCGGAGCACGAGGAGGGTGGCGGCCAGGGAGTAGACGATGGGAAGCCAGAAACCGTGGAAGACGAAGTTGTCCAACAGGAGCAGGGCGAACGACGCGAGGAATCCGGCCGCATAGGCAAGCGAGAGCGCAAGAATCCTCACGACGCTCATTGAACCTCAGGCGGTAACCTTATGGGCATGCCCGTACCGACGCCCCAGCAGTTTGGACAGATCCTCGATGCCGCACAGAACGGGAATTACGCCCTCGCTTCGATCAACGTGACGTCGACCAATACCGCCAACGCTGCCCTGGCGGCCTTCGCAGAGACCAAGACGGACGGCATCATCCAGATCAGCACCGGCGGCGGGGAGCACCTCAGCGGGCCGGTCAAGGACATGGCGCTCGGAGCCATCGCCCTCGCCGAGTATGTCCACCGCATCGCGGAGCGAATGGACGTGTTCGTCGCCCTCACCACCGACCACTGTGTCCCCGGGAAGGTCGATTCATTCCTGCGCCCGTTGCTCGCGGAAGCGAAGAAGCGCAAGGATGCGGGGTCTGGGAACCTCTTCAACGGCCATATGTTCGACGGCAGCGAACTGCCGATGCAGCGGAACATGGAGGTCTCGAAGGAGCTCCTGGCGGAGATGGCTCCCCTCGGCCTCATCCTCGAAGTCGAAGCCGGGGTCGTCGGAGGCGAGGAGGACGGGATCGACAACACGGGCGTCGGCCATGACAAGCTCTACACGACCCCCGAGGACATGGTTTTCGTCTACGAGAGCCTGAAGGATATCGGCCGTTTCACGCTCGCCGCCACGTTCGGCAACGTCCACGGAGTCTACAAGCCCGGCAACGTGAAACTCACCCCCGTCATCTTGAAGAACGGCAACGACGCGGTGGTGGCCAAGTACGGCTCCGGCGCCAAGCTCGATCTGGTCTTCCACGGCGGCAGCGGCTCCTTGCTGAGCGAGATCCACGAGACGCTCGAATACGGCGTGGTCAAGATGAACGTCGACACCGACTGCCAGTACGCCTTCACCCGCCCCATCGCCGACCACATGCTCAAGCACTACGACGGCGTTCTGAGGATCGACGGGGAGATGGGAGACAAGAAGGTCTACGATCCGCGCTCCTACCTGAAGAAGGCGGAGGCGGGCATGAAGGCCCGAGTGGTGGAGGCGGCGGACAATCTCCGAGGCGTCGGCAAGACGCTGCATGGGCGGATTTAAAATGGGAGGCGTCGTTCAAGAACTTCTGAACCGAAAGGTCACGGTCTATTCGTCGAGCGGCA
>DASWVS010000007.1:0-5208 GCA_036401135.1 Fimbriimonas sp. | reverse complement strand
CCGTCGTTCCCGGCCCGGTCTGGACTCCGAACATCCCCGGCACGATGCCGATCGAGGAAGTCGAGCACTTCGGCCACGAGGTCGCCCTCAAGCGGCCCGGACAGCCGGAAGAGCTCGCCCCCGCCTACGTGTTCCTGGCGTGCAGCGACTCGAGCTACGTCACCGGCGCCCTGATCGAGGTGACTGGGGGGCGGTTGTCCAGCGCTTGACGTCAACACTCGCAGACTGAAGTCTGCGGACCCATGCAGGCTGAAGCCTGCGCTCCCCAAGCTTATGAGTGCCAGCTTTCTCGACCTCGTGAAGAAATCGGACCCGAACGGAGAGTATCCGGGAGACGAGCATGGCGGCGCCGCGGGAAGGGATGGCAGCGGCCTGCCCACCGACTCCCCGCGCAACTTCATGTTTGCGACCGGGATCGAGTGCTCCTACCCGAAGATCGCCGGCGGGATCCGCCGCGACCTGCTGGAGGAGTGCGGGCACTACGAACGGTGGAAGGAGGACCTCCGCCTCGTGCGCGAGCTCGGGCTCAAGGTGCTCCGGTACGGGCTTCCCTACCACCGGGTGCACCTCGCGCCGGAGCGGTTCGACTGGGAGTTCAGCGACCTCGCGATGGCCGAGATGCAGCGCCTCGGCATCACCCCGATCCTCGACCTCATGCACTTCGGGGTCCCGGACTGGATCGGGGACCTCCAAAACCCCGAGCTTCCGCTGCACTTCGCCCGATATTGCGATGCCGTCTGCCGGCGCTACCCCTGGGTGCGGTTCTTCACGCCGGTGAACGAGATCTACGTTACGGCGAGGATCAGCGCGAAGGACGGGGTCTGGAACGAACGGCGCAAGGACGACCGTTCGTTCGTAACCGCGATCAAGCACTGCGTCGCCGCGAGCATCCTTGGGAACCACCGCATCGCCTTGCATCGGCCCGACTGCATCATCGTCCAGAGCGAGAGCGCGGAGTACCTGCACGAGGCGAGGTCGGCGCAAAGCCCGGAGGTGGTGCTCTCCAACAAACTCCGGATGGCCGCGCTCGACCTCCTGTACGCCCACCCGCTCGACGGGGACGTGGCCATGTACGCGATGGACAACGGACTCACGCGGGAGGAGCTCGACTGGTTCATGGCGGGGGAGCCGCCCGGCTTCCAGATCATGGGCAACGACTACTACGGTCGGAACGAGCGCATCCTGCTCCCGGACGGAACGGTGTGCGCCGGCGAGGACGTGCTCGGGTGGTATCAGATCACCCGCGAATACTACAACCGCTACCGCAAGCCGGTGATGCATACGGAGACGAACCACTTCGACCCCGAGAAGGCCTCGAGCTGGCTGTGGAAGCAGTGGATCAACGTGCTGCGGATGCGGCGCGACGGGGTTCCGGTCCTGGGCTTCACGTGGTATTCGCTGATCGACCAGGTGGACTGGGACATCGAACTCGCCGAGAAGCGCGGGCGGGTCAACGCGTGCGGCCTCTACGACCTGGACCGGAAGCCGCGACCGGTCGCCGCGGCGTACCGCTCCCTGCTGGAGGAATTCGGCCAAATCACGATCGTGCCGCACGGCGAGATGTTCGAGCTGACGGACCAGAAGGCGAGCCTGAAGGTCGAAGTGTGAGGTTCCGCAGGCGCGAGGCTGCCGCCGGTACCGGGATCGCGGGTTAGTTGTTGCCTCAGAGGTCGAGGCCGCGAGGGCAGGAACCGCGTACCTGCGAACCCTCATCCCAACCCTTCCCCCTCAGGGGCAGGGCTCCGGAGCCCCTCTCCTCGAAGGAGAGGGGTTGGGGTGAGGTATCGCCTGGGGCCGGCTTTGAAGGCCCCGAGCTTATGGCTACGAACCGCTGGACTGGGTGACGACGGGGGTTTCCTCGTAGGGTTGGACGACAACGAAGCCGTCGCCTCGGAACATCATCTGGAAGGACTCTCCGCCGCCTCGGCCGAAGAGGGTCTTCATGGTGATGTCGGTGCGGATCTCGGGCGTAAGGTTGCCGCTCCAGGCCACGGTCGCGTTCGGGTCGGTGATCACCGGGTCGTTCGGCGTCACGCGCAGGGTGAGCGGCCAGCCGTGGGTGACGACGGCGACCATCCCCGTCCCCGTCAGCCTCGCCGAGAAGAGGCCGCCCGCCAGCATGCCCGCCACGCGGCGGTGCATCGTGATCTGGTAGCTGACGGTGTCCTCGAAGGCGAGGAGGTCGTTGCCGCTGACGTTGATCGACTCGTTCGCGAGGCGGAGGATGGTGACCTCTTTGCCGGTGTCGGCGAGGTAGACAAGCCCGTCCCCCTCGATCTTCGCGAGGGGCGACATCTCGCCGCTGACCATCTTCATCAGCGCCTTGCCGAGGCCGCCTTCGAGCATCCCCTCGCGGGAGAACTTCAGGTTGCCCCGATAGGCGACCATAGCCCCAAGCTTGCTCCAGATGCGGCCCCGGACCCGCGCCTCGAGCATCTTCGGGCTCTCGAGTTCGAAGACGTCGCCGGGGTTGTCCCGCTCGGAGGTGGCGGCGAAGAAGTCGGCAAGGGATCGTGTCGGCACGTTGCCCTGGTTGGGAGGCACATCCATGATTCTCTCTACCGGATGGGCTCCGCGTAGGTTGCATCGAAGGCGCGGTAACCTCGGTTCATGCTCTCGAACCTGGTCCTCGCCGGTGTTGTCCTCGCTTCCCCAGGAAGTCTGGAGACGGGGTTCAAGAACCCGCCGGAGTGGGCGAGGCCGCACACCTGGTGGCACTGGATGGCGGGCAACGCCACTCGCGAAGGGATCACCGAGGACCTGCGGGCGATGAAGTTCGCCGGGATCGGCGGGGCGCACATCTTCGACGTCGGGCAGGGAATCCCGTCAGGCCCGGTCGCCTACAACAGCCCCGAATGGCGCGACCTAATGGCTCATGCGGTCCAGACGGGGGAGCGGCTCGGGCTCGAGATGACGGTGCACAACTGCAGCGGATGGTCGTCAAGCGGAGGGCCCTGGGTACAGCCCGAGGACGCGATGAAGAAGGTCGTATGGAGCCTGACGCGCGTTTCGGGAGAAGCCGAGCCGGTCAAACTGGACCCGCCGTCCGTTGTGGGAGGCTATTACCGGGACATCGCCGCCTGGGTCCTTCCGGGAGACGCGCCGGAGCCGGCTTCCAGCATCGGCTCGTTCGTAGGGCTCGGCGGAAATCCAGGTGTCGGCTCTTCGACGGATTGGCCGGTGATCTTGACGGGAGAACCGATGCAGGTAGGGCCCGACGGAACCCTGTCCGGACAGGTCGAGGGCGCGGTGCGGGTTCTTCGGCTGGGCTACACCCTCACGGGGGCGCAGAACGTCGCTTCGCGCCCAACGGGGCAGGGGCTCGAGGTGGACAAGCTCAGCGCCGACTCCCTGGACCGGTTCCTCGCGGGGGGCCTCGATCCGCTCTTCGAGAGGATCGGCGCTCCGGAGGGGAAGGCGCAGCGCACGGTGCTGATCGACAGCTATGAGACCGGATTCCAGAACTGGACGCCCACCCTGATCGAAGACTTCAAACGGCTGCGGGGCTACGACCCGACGCCCTACCTCCCCGCCCTGGCGGGCTATGCGGTGAAGGACCGCGATACAACCCGCGAGTTCCTCTTCGATTTTCGCCGGACGCTCGCCGACCTCTGGGCGCAGAACTACAGCGGACGCTTCGCCGACAGGCTGAAAGCCCGAGGCATGAAGCTGGCGATCGAGCCGTACGGGAACGGCAGCTTCGAGCCGTTCTCCTATGCCAAGGCCGCGGACCTCATCATGGGCGAGTACTGGATCGGCGAGGGCCAGATCCACGGGAGCGTCAAGCAGTCGGCGTCGGTCGCGCACGTGCTCGGACGTTCGGTGGTGGGTGCGGAGGCCCTGACCGCGGGACCCGAGTCCGACGGATGGCGAAACCAGCCGCGGGTGTGGAAGCCGTTCGCCGACCGGAGCTTCGCCAACGGGATCAACCGGATCATCTACCACCGGTTCGCGCACCAGCCTTGGATGAAAGGCGTCCTGCCTGGGATGACGATGGGGCCGTGGGGCTCGCACGTGGACCGCACCCAGACCTTCTGGTCGTACATGCCGAAGTGGAACCGGTACCTTTCGCGCTGTCAATTCATGCTTCAGAGCGGCAGGTTCGTCGGCGACATCCTCGCCTTCACGGGCGAGGGGACGCCGCAGGAGTACGCGGGGCAGGGCCACGACATCGGGCCGATGCCGCTGGGATACGACTACGACCTGTGCGGGCTCGCGCCTCTGATGGATGTCCAGGCGCGAAACGGCAAGCTGGTTCTGCCTAGCGGCCTTACCTACAGCGTGCTCAAGCTGCCGAACACCGACCAGATGACGGTCGCGCTCGCACGGAAGGTGCGGAGCTTGGTCCGCGCAGGTGCGACCGTGGTCGGTCCAAGGCCCGTCGGCTCGCCGAGCCTTGCGGACGGGTCGAAGGGCGACGACGAGGTCGCGGCGATCGGCAAGGAGCTTTGGGGGGCCGGCGGGGTCCGAACCGACGGCGTTCTTCCGGCGCTGAAGACGCTCGGCGTGCCGCCGGATTTTCAAACTTCCGCCCGGAAAGTCTCTGCGATCCATCGCCAAGACGGCGCGACCGATGTCTACTTCGTCACCTCGGAGGACCGCAATCCGCGCACGGTTCGGGCACGGTTCCGGGCGACCGGGCGGGTGCCGGAGCTTTGGGACCCGGTCGATGGGAGCATCCGCGACGCGTCCGTGTGGCGCCGGGTGCCGGGAGGTACCGAGGTCGAGCTATCGATGGAAGGACACGGCTCGGTCTTCGTCGTGTTTCGAAGGGCGGCAGGAAACCAGAGGTCGGTTGTCGATTGGTCGATCGACCAGCCCGTGAGACCCCAGCCGCAGCCACCCGCCCTGCGGATCGTCAAAGCGGAATACGGCGTGCTGGACCAACCCGGCAAGAGCGTCGATGTCACCGACCGGGTGCAGGCGGCGGTGGAAGGTGGAGGCGTCGAGATCTCGGCGTCGAACGCCGAAATGGGGGGCGATCCCGCTTTCAACATCGTCAAGGCGCTGCGCGTCGCGTACATCGTTGGCGGCAAGACCTTCACCCGCACCGTGCCCGAGAACGCCCTGTTCAGCGCGGGCACTCTCACGACGTCACAGGAATCAAAGGAGATCGACCTGAAGAACGGGCAGATCGCGTTCTTTCGCGACGGCCGCGTCGACATCAAGTGGTCCGACGAGCGCCGACTGGCGATCGACGTCCGGGCC
>DASWVS010000006.1:0-3626 GCA_036401135.1 Fimbriimonas sp. | reverse complement strand
GCTCGTCAGCGGCTTGTCGCGCGTCGCCTCCATGGTCGCACCCTCGCCCTGGAGAGACCATGCGGGGGTGGGGGTCAGGTAGGGCCACGGCATGCGGAAGTCCTTCGAGCGCATCTCCCAGAAGCTCGGGTTCTTCGGCGCGTGCAGCTCGCCGTTCTCGATCGTGCAGGCTGGAGGGGCGTTCGCGTCCTCGAATCCTCGGTTCTGGATCAACTCAGCATAGAGGCCGCCCTCGCCGGCGTTGTTGATCTCCTCGAGAAAGACGCCATAGAGGTTCGGCGGCACGCGAGGTCCAGGCTTATTTGCGTCGATCGTAATCGTGCCCTCGCCACCCAGCGCCATGGCGGCCAGTAGCGACGCGAAAAGCCAAAGGCCTCGTCTCAACGAACCTTCCACTCCTGGATGCCCGCCGACCAGCGGTCACGGAGTTTGACCTCGATCCGAAGCGCGGTCGTGGCCACGGGTGCGAAAGCCACCTTGTTGTAGACGTCCTTCTCAACCCCGTAGGCACCGGCCGCCGCCACCGGCTTCCATTCATCGCCGTCCCGATAGAGGAGCCTCCAGGACTCCGGCAGGCGGCACTCGCCGATGCCGGTGTCGTCGAACCAGTAGAGCAGTGCCTCGCTTACCGTCGTCGGCTGCTCGAACGACATCTCTACCCATTCCGTGGTCCCCTTCTTGGGCCACCAATGGAAAAACGACGTGTGGTCGATCGAAGACTTCGGCTCGTCCTGGTCGTTGATCGCTCGAGGGTTGTTGCCTCCGGAGGTCTTCAGCGTCGCCTGCGACGCGATCGAGGGCTGCGGCTTGGGCCTCGCCGAGGATGGCGTGTTCGGGATCCAGACCATCATCTCGCCTCGGCCTCGGTTCGCCCATGCGTAATAGGGGATGGCGGTGAACGGCTGCCCGGCTTCGACGACGTTCCCCGCAGGGTCGTAAGCGAGCGCTTTCGCCGTGCCGACGAGGGTGGTCACGCCCTTGAGCAGGT
The DNA here is from genome assembly GCA_036401135.1 of Fimbriimonas sp. Classification (GTDB taxonomy): domain Bacteria; phylum Armatimonadota; class Fimbriimonadia; order Fimbriimonadales; family Fimbriimonadaceae; genus Fimbriimonas. The sequence continues at coordinate 2,638 of DASWVS010000006.1, read as the reverse complement.
CTGGCCGGAACCGGGCGTTCAGAACGGCCTCGTCCGGCAGCAGCAGGTTGCGAATGCCTCCGGGATTGTCTGGCCACTCGGCGCAGTAAACTACCGGTCCGCGCTGGAGAGCGACCTTCCCGACGTCCTCCTTCACCTTTTCGTTCGCCACCACCCGGCGGATCGGCATCGGCAGCGACAGTTCGACCGTATCTCCCTTCTTCCAGCTTCGGTTCAGCACCGCATAGCCCTTCTGCAGTTGCACCGGCTCCGTCTTCCCGTTCACCTTCAGCACCACCGGCGCCTTGACTTTCTCGGCAAAGCGGTACAGGTCGCTGGGGACCGGCTCGTTCCGCGCCCAACCGGGAACGCGCAGGTTCAGGGCGAACCTCGCGGCGCGGTCGGGGCGGACGGTCAGCTTGATCTCGCCGTCCCAAGGGTAGTTCGTTTCCTGGACGATCTGCACCTTCCGACCGCCGTCGAGCTTCACGTCGGCGGTGCTGGCCGCGTACAGGTTCGCGTAGATCGTGCTCCCTTGCTGGCCGTAGAAGTAGCCGGGAAGCGAAGGGAGGAAACGCGTCATGTTGCCGGGGCAGCAGGCGACGCCGAACCAGGGGCTACGCTGATGCTGGCCCCGCGATTCCAGCGGGTTCGGATAGAACCATCCCTTGCCATCCAACGAGGCGCCCGAGATCAGGCCGTTGTAGAGGGTCCTTTCGAAGACGTCGACGTACTTGGCGTCCCCGTGCATCTGGAAGAGCCTCTGGTTCCAAAAGTCGTTCCCGATCTGGGCGCAGGTTTCGCAGTAGGCGCTCATGTTCGGAAGCTCGTAGGGCGGGCCGAACGCCTCGCCAGCCCCGGTGGCGCCGATGCCGCCCGTGACGTAGAGCTTGCGGCCCACCACGTCGTTCCAGATCGCTTGGATCGCCTTGGCGTACGCCTTGTCGCCCAGGATCGCCGCCACGTCGGCCATGCCGGAGTACATGTAGGTCGCCCGGACGGCGTGGCCGACCGCCTCCGTCTGCTCCACCGGCGGAAGATGCGCCTGCCAGTACTCCCCGCTCCCGCCCCGGCTATCGAGGAAGAACTTGGCGAGCGCCAGGTAGCGAGGTTGGTGGGTCACGCGCCCGAGGCGGACGAGACCCATCTCGACGATCTGGTGGCCGGGCCAGACCTTCTTCTTCCCTGGCCCGAACGTGCGGTCCAGCAAGTCTGCGCTCTTGATCGCCACGTTCAACAAAGACCGCTTGCCCGTCGCCTGGTAGTGGGCGACCGCGGCTTCGAACATGTGCCCGAGATTGTAGAGTTCGTGGCTGTTGTCCTGTTCGAGCACCCACCGCTCTTTGCCGGACCAGTCGTGCGGGGCTTCCGGATTGATCGTCCGCGTCGTGTAGAGATAGCCGTCCGGTTCCTGGGCTGCGGCGATCTTGTCGATCAGTCCATCGACATAGGCTTCGAGCTTGGGGTCAGGATGGACGCTCAGCGAGTACGCCGCGCCTTCGAGCACCTTGTACACGTCGGTATCGTCGAAGGGATATCCGGGAGCCTTTCGATTCCCCAAGGGTTCGCCGCGCAGGGCTTTGGCCGCCCGTTCGAAGAGGTCGACGCGGCCGCTCTCCTCGCATCGCTCGAAGGCGAAGGGGATCGAGATCTCACGGTTCGTTTCGAGTTTGGGAGCCCAGAAGCGGTCGGTCAGCTTTACCGCCGTGAACGGTACGGGTTTGACGGGATAGTCGGCGGGGGCTGGGGCAGCGCCCATGGCGAGAAGCGTCAGAGGTGCAAGGATGAGAGACATAGCGGCTCGAAAATCGGGGGCGTCCCTTGGCTTTCCGCCAGGATGTCCTTATCATACTAAAAGATTCAACATTAACGGAAATTATCTTCCTGTATGGCCACTTCCCTCCTTGTGACCGTTCTCGCTGCCTCCTTTCTTGAGCCGATCCGCCACACGACCGGGCCGGCGGATCCGATCCTGCCGCCTCCGGAAGCGCATCGGCACGGCGGCTTTTACACCCAATGCGCCTACTTCCACGGCATGCCGATCCTCGCCTCGGACAAAGTCGATAGCCGGGCTCTCCGAGTCGTGGTCGATACCTTCGAAAAGATGCTGTCCAGGATGCCCGAGGATTGGGTGGACCATCTCGCCAAGGCAGGATCGCACTACTCGATCATCGCCGAGGAAGAGGGGCAGACCGACCTTCCCGAATACCGGCACCTCAAGGACGATCCCAAAACCGACTGGAACAAGCGCGCCCGAGGCCTCGGAGGGCTGAACGCCAGCGGTGGCGAGGAGAACATCCTCGAACTTCCTTCGGACCGCTACAAAGGCGAGAGCATCTTCATCCACGAGTTCGCCCATACCCTCGACAGCGTCGTCCTCCGGAAGAAGGACCCGGGTTTCAGATCTGAACTTCGGTCGGCATACGACAAGGCGATGGCGAAGGGCTTGTGGAAGGAGACCTATGCGGCGACGAACCCGGAGGAGTACTGGGCTGAAGGGGTGCAGACCTACTTCGACTGCAACCGGCGGGCGAGCCCGCCGAACGGCATCCACAACGAGATCGGCAACCGCGAGGAGCTCCGAGCGTACGACGAGGCGCTGTTCCGGCTGCTCGACCGCGTTTTCGGAAGCAATCCCTGGCGTTACGAAGGGAGCTAT
>DASWVS010000005.1:0-1526 GCA_036401135.1 Fimbriimonas sp. | reverse complement strand
TGAGCCTACTCCCGTCGTATGGGTCATGTTCATCGGGTTCGCTCCCCCCGCGAACTGCGTCGCCTGCACCGCTCCCGCGAGATACTTCCGCTCCCCGGTCAGCAGGTGCGCCCGGCAAACCTGGACCGCGTCGGGAACGCTGTAGTAGCCGAGGATGATCGGCCGGTCGTGGTCCTGCTGCAGGATCCCGAAGCCGTTCCCCTTCGCATACTCCAACGCGCCGTCCGCGTCCTCACGGATCTTGGCGACCGCGTTCCTGCGGATCGTGGGATCCGAGAGCGAAGCCGGCAGCTGCGTGTAGGCAAATGCGGCGTCGCGCTGGTTGTTCACCCGGTACGCGAACAGCCGCTTCGAGGGGTCGTTCAGCACCGTGTTCTCCAGGAAAACCGCGTGCCACTTGCGATCCTTCGTCAGGCGCAGAAGCTCGACCGCCGCCAGGTTTCGATCGTCCGTCGCCTCCGAGCGCAGCTTGCTTCGGTCCCGCTTCGCCCAGTCCGCCTCCGCCCAGTCCATCGCTTTCAAAGCCGAAGCCTGGTAGATCCGGCTCAACTCCGGCGAATACCTCTGCACCAGCCGCGCGAATCTCGCCGCCGCGCCGGCATAGACGTACGAAGACCACACGTCCGGCGCGTAGACGTAGAGCGGCATCGACTGCAGCCAACTCACCTCGCCGTCGATCGGGTCTCCGGGCGATTCGATGCCGTTGGTCACGCTGCCGTTCGGCTTCTGCAGGCGCCGATGGATCTCGAGCCCCCAGAGCGCCTCGTTGAGCGTGTCCGGCAGGCTCCCCTTCACCGGGACCTCTCGGCCGTTCCGGGTGAACGTCGCGGCGGGGAGGTTCCAGGCGAGCTTCCCGTGGAAGGCGGGAAAGAGGTCGAGAAGCTCCAGATGCGCCATCGCCACCCGCAGGTGGGTGACGCGGCGGGGATTCCAGTCCCCCGCATCGTGATAGCCCCCCCAGCCCTGGGGAACCGCCTCCCTCGTGGCGTGCGTCGCCAACTCCTCGAACGCCTCCGCCTTGTCCAGCACCGACCAGGTGCTCTGCCAAACCTCCTGCCCGTCCGCCGGGTGCATGTCCCTCGGCTGGCGGAAGGTCGTGTGCGGCGGCCCGAGTTGGACCCCGCTCCGGTGGTTGTAAAGCCCCTTCATCTGGACCGCGAACACCCCCTTCCACGGGTTCGCGCCGATTTCGAACGGAACGCTGCTCCCGACCTTGTCCACCACCACCCGGTACCTGCCCGGCTTCTGAAGATCCGAGAAGTCCATCCGGTACACGCTGGTCTGGCTGTGGTTCCGGGGCGGGGTGATCTTCTCGCTTTCCGACGCTTCTTTCGAGAGGACCACCCTCCCTTCGTACACCTGCTCGGCCGTCTTGTCGTCGACCACGCGGAACCTCAGTCCGTCGGGGTACCGGTAGGCGCCGCCGGTTCCGAGCCATACCGACAGGAACGCCTGCTTGATCGGATCGTCGGCACGATAGCCGATCTGGCTCACGTGCACCGCCTCGCTGAGATCGTTCGGATCGA
>DASWVS010000004.1:0-8216 GCA_036401135.1 Fimbriimonas sp. | reverse complement strand
GGTCGTGCACCCCGACACGGTCCGGGACACCGCGATGCGCGTTCACAACGCGGTCAAGATGAGGGAGATGGCGGCGGGGCCGGTCAAGGACCCGAACGCCGCGACCCGGGCTCCGGAACCAACGCCCGAGCCGGCCGCGCCCACCGAACCTGCGAAGATCGATCCCCCGCGGAAGAAGAGCTGGCTCGATCGCCAGGTGCTGGAGAGGGTCCAGGTGACCGGCAGCCGCCGACTCGGCTACCATTCCCATAACGTGGAGGGCGACGAGGAGGCCTACGATTCGCTCAACTACTACGGCCGGGGCGGGCAGCGCTTCACCGACACCGGCAACATGAGCATCGCCGGCAACAACGTGCTCGGCTTCCTCAACTTCAACCTCAACTATTCGAGCGACCAGTACTCGAACCCGGACGCGGAACGCATCACGCTGAACTACAACCGCGGTCCTTGGCGCATCGCCGCCGGCGACATCAATGGGCGGCTCTTGAACACGAACCCGTTCGCTTCTTTCGCGAAGTCGCTGAGAGGAGCGAGCGCCGAGTACCGGGCGGGACGGGTCCGGGCGAGCATTCTGCGCAGCGAGGTCAAGGGAAGCTCCCGGACGATCAGCCTCCAGGGCAACAACTCGAGCGGCCCCTTCTATCTCCAGAGCGGGAGGCTGATTCCCGACTCGATCCAGGTCCAGGTCGACGGACAGCCGATGCGGCTGATGGACGACTACGTCGTCAATGCCGACATCGGGTCGATCACGTTCGTCAACCGGGTGATCCCGCCCACCAGCACGCTCGTCGTGAGCTACGAGTCCTACGGATTCGGGGTGCAGGGGCTGGTCCAGGGGGGAGGAGTCTCCTACGACCTGGGCAAGTTCGGGCAGATCGGCCTGACGGGCATCGAGCAGCGCAGCGGGATCTCCGGCACGAACACGATCGTCCAGCGGTATTTCGGATTCGGGTCGGCCTCCGCCCAGTACTGGCTCGACTACGAGCCCCTGGCGCCGACGGACCCGATCCGTTTCGTGGTGAAGGTCGACGGCGTCGTGCAGACGCTGGGCGCGGACTACTACTTCGACCCGACCACGAACCTCGTCTTCTATTTCACCCGGCCGATCGGCACCACCCAACAGATCGACGTGGTCTACGTTCCGAAGAGCACGCAGAGCCTGGATGGAGACCGGAGGGTATGGGGCTTCGACTATCGCCTCCCGCTGGGCGGCCCGGAAGGCGAGAACTTCATCCAATACTCCCAGGCGTCGGGCCAGCTGCTGAGCGACTCGAACCCGCAGAGCGGCACCGCGAGAGGCATCCAGGGCCAGTACAAGCTGGGCGAATTCACCCTGCGCGGCTCGACGAAGGACGTTCCCCGCGACTATGTTTCCGTCCAGTCCACCGGCTTCCAGCGCAACGAACAGACCAGCGAGATCGGCCTCGATTGGACGCGCGGTCGCTACAGCGTCACCACGGCCTGGAGCAACTCCTCGATCTCGAACGCGCAGCAGGGATCGAACAACCAGCTCGTCGCCGAGAACTCCCGGTTCACCCGCGCCATCGCGAGCTTGAACTACCTTTCGCCGGATGGGACGGCGTGGGCGCTCTCGCAGAGCCGGGTGCGCAGCCGCCTCGCGGACGAGACGCAGCTGGATACGACCTCGCTCTCGGGCAAGCGGCGGTTCGGAAGGCTGAACACCGACTACAGCCTTCAGTACCAGACCGGGTCGGGGCCGATGCTCAATCCGGACACGCAGCAGCAGGAGATCGGGTCCGTCACCCTGCAGACGCTCGGGCTCGGGCTTCGATATGAACTGGACAACGGCCTCAACCTGAACGGCCGAACGAGCGTCTCCAAGATCCAGGCGCTGGACAAGACCGGCGACGGGAGCGACTACTCGTTCGGGCTCACCTACTTCCCCGAGGGGGGCCGGCTGCGGGCCAACGCGAACTACTCCTACAGCAACTCGGGCCAGCTGGCGACGCTGGGAGATTTCGGCAGCGGCTACGGGTACGGCTACGGCGGCAACGGGTTCAGCGCCGGCGGCATGGGGACCGGCCTCAACATCGGCAGCACGAGCGTCCGCTCTCTCACCGCCAGCTCGACTTACCAGGCTTCGAGCCGACTGGGCCTGAACGTCCATGCCCTCAGCACCCAGGCCGAAGGCGACCTCACCTCCAACTCCCGGTCGTTCAGCTACGGGCTCGGTTTGGACTACGACCTCGGCAACTTCAACCAGCTCGGCATCAGCCTGAACCGGAACAAGACCGACTTCTTCAGCGAGGCCGCCATCCAGTCCAGCTCGACCTCGCTCGACGCCTACCTCAACGGCGCTCCCAAGGGGCCGTGGTCGTACCATCTGGGGATCTCCCAGTTCCTGTCCGAAAGCTCCAGCCTCTACGCCGGCGACGCCTTCTCGTTCGACGCCTACCTTTCTTACAAGCTCTCACCCCGCCAGCGCCTCACGCTCCAGTACCGCGACGGAAGGACGACCGGCTATTACGGCCAGGTCGAGTCGGCCACGTACGCGTCCTACGAGTATCAGATCTTCCGGAACGTCGCCTTGGTCGGCAGTTACAAATGGCGCAACGTGAAGAACCTCAACGGCGAGGTGACCGGGGGGGCCTACCGATCCAACGGCTTCGACCTCGAGCTTTCGTTCGACTTCCGCTAGGTTTCGCCCTCCGGAGGCTCCGACGATCGTAACGAAAGCGCGCACTTAACCGTCTTCATAGCGTGAAACGAGCCTTATTGGGGTCTTTGCTCGCCACGCTGCTCGTCGTCGGGTGCGGTGGGGAGGATAACAGTCAACAAGTGTCGGGCGAGGGGCAGGTCTCGGGAGTCGTCTTTTACGGGGACGGCGCCGACGAGAACGGCTACGCGATCGTCCGCGACGCGCGGGTCTTCTACGACGGGAGCGACGGCGGGACGGAACGCACCACCCGGAGCAACACCTCGGGCGCGTACACGCTGAGGGGGCTTCCCGCCAACGACCGGGACGGCGTCTTCGTCGAGGTCCGAGCGGAAGCGACGATCGACGGCGTGCGCCAAACGGGGGTCAACGTCGCCCAGGTCTTCACCGGGGAGCGGACGAAGAACACCAACATCGCCTTGTATCCGGTGAACCGGCAGGCGTCGATCCACGGCAGCGTCTTCTATTCCGGCACGGGCGACAAGATCGCCGGCGCCCGCGTTTTCGCCCGCCCCCGGGACAACTCGGTCCCGACCTCGGCGATGGCGCTCACCGACACCGACGGCGACTACGTCCTGCGCGGCCTGCGCTCCGGCCTCCAGTACGACATCCAGGTGAACGTGTACGGCGGGGACACCGATTTTACGAGCGTCACCCTGAACGCGGGCGAGAACCGCGAGATCGACTTCCAGGTCGACGACACCCACGACCCCAACCTTCCCGCGCCGCGGGACGTGGCCGCCACCGCCTGGACCTCGCCCGACGAGGCGACGCGAGACCGACAGCTGTCGGGAGCGCTCGAAGGGATCAAGAACATGATCAAGCCCGGCCGGAAGCGGACCGTCACCCGAGACGCCTCGAACGGCTATCCGATCGAGGTCGACGTGTTCTGGACCTACCCACAGTTCACGAGCGACGTCCTCGGCTTCGGCGTCTACCGCGAGTCGGAGACCAACGAGCAGTGGGCGGAGTTCGTCCGCGATCCCAAGGCGGAGTTCTTCGCCGACCAGGACCGCCGTCTGGTGGAGGGGAGGACCTACACGTACGGCGTCACCGCGATCAGCACCGCCTACGACGAAGGCCACGGGGAAAGCCCGATGAGCAACACCTATTCGGTGAAACCGCTCGGCGGCTTGGAGATCGCCGGCGTCAGCAACTCGACGTTCCGATGGCAGGCGGCGTCCGGCGCCGAGGAATACACGGTCTACATCTTCGACGAGTATCCTACGGCGAACCCGACCGTCCGGTACCAGAGCCCGTGGGTTACGGGCACCTCTTGGACGTACAATGGACCAAGCCTGTCGAACCGGACCTACTACTATCTGGTGGTCGGCCGGGCGAACGACGGCGACAGCTTTACCTTGAGCCCGATCGGCACCTTCCAGCCCTAAAGCCCGGCCGGATCTGCCGGCCACCGAGGATCCCTTCGTCGAATTCGCACTCGGCGCGGGGAACCCGTTTTTCGACACCGCGTGCGAGCTGAGATCTGGTTTATATGAGAGCAACTGTGAAAGGAACCCTGCGCGCCCTGTTCGCCCTGATCGTGACGACCGGCGTCGCGGCGGCACAATCCAACGTGCTTCGGATCGATGTCGAAGCCACCCGTTCGAGGGACTCGGTGGCCGGCACCGTCGACGAGGCGGTGCTCAAGTTCGCGAGGAGGACGGAAGCGCTCACCGGCGGCTACCGCGCCACGCGGCTTCGCAACCTGGGCATGGAGGGTGCGGCGGTCCTGTTGCCCCCGGTTCGCGTAGAGATTCGGCCCAGCGGCACGCGCAGCGTCGCCCAGGGCGGGGACCTGGTCCTCGTATTCGACAACACGGGCGAGCGGGCCTTTCCCGAGTCTTATCGGGTCTTTCTCGAGACGGTGTTCACCAACGCGAAGGCGACGATGAACCTCGTGTTCGGAGCGCCCGCCCTCGGAGGCGAGGTTCGGGTGGCCAACTACGACGCCGACATCGGCGACCGCGACGCCGTCGCCGGGGGGTACTACCTGCCCGACAACGGCAGCGGCGAGCGCGAGATCCGCTTCCCCGTCTACCAGAACCCCGAAACGGCGGCGGTGAACTTCATCCACACCCTGCTGCTGGCGTACCAGGGAAACAAGACGTACGCGTTCGACGCCTTCCAGGAGGGGCTGGTGCGGGCGGCAACGATGAAGATCGCCCGCACGCCTGCTGCGATGCCGGGCTTGGACCGCGATCAGATCGAAGCGACGCTCGCGAGCACCTACGAGATCGGGCCCTGGTACGACTGGAACAACCAGCCCTCGCTCGCCGCCCGCCAGTTCATCGCTCCGAACCTCCGCAACCTTCCCCTTCCCGCCGGCGGCAGCATCGGCGGCCTGTATCTGCTGCGTTTCATGATGGCGGGCTCGGCGTGGGAGAAGGTGCTGATCGAGTATCCGAACTTCATCCGAGAGTTCAACGAAAGGTTCTACCAGCAGCCGACGCTGCGGAACAACGTGCCGGGCTTGGTCGCCCTGGGCCAGAACGTGCTGAACGCGCTCCGGCCCGCCAACCCGCAGGTGGAGGGGCGGACCTTCGCCGACTGGTATCGGCATCAATACGTCCTCGACACGCACCTCACCCGCGGTCTCAAGCTCCACGTCTCGCCCCAGCCGATCGTCTTCGGCCTCGGAGGCGCCGACTTCGGCGTCTTCGACTTCCAGACGACCTTCTTCTCAACCGAGGAGGGTGGGCGAGAGCAGCTCCTGACCGGGACGAGCTATCCGATCTTCTGGAACTCGACGTTCGACCGCCTCTTCCCGAGCGCGCAGGACGAGCGGATCGACATCGTCGCCTCCTATGGCTCGGTAACGCCGAACTTCCCCGACGAGAACGCCGGCATCCCGTACCGGGTCGCTGCCGACATCCCCGTTCTCGACGAGCTCGTCCGTGTCCACGTCCCTGCCGGCGCGGTAGCGACGGCGACGAAGCCGACTCCGAACGATCTCTACGGGACGGTCGAAGGGATCTTCCCCGCGGTCGGCGTTTCCTACCTGGTGCGCGCGCTGGTGGGAGGGAACGTGCTCGGGACCGCTCCCGTGACCGACGGCGCCTTCGGCGTCCGTATCGGTACGGCGCTCTGGCGCTCGGCTCAGCCGGTGCTGCTCGAGGTCCAACGGACGTCCGGCACGACCACCACCACCGTCTATTCCCGCCGCGTCAACAAAGCCCCCGGCTCCCTGGCCGTCGATCTGCGGATCGGAGGAGAGGCAACCGTTCAGATCAGCCTCCTCAAGGGGATCAACATGACCGGCTTCCCCGTCGATCCGTTCAGCCAGTGGAACCCCGACGTTATGAACCTCGCCGCTTCGGAGACGCTGGCGGCCCGTTGGAACCCCTCGATCGGCAAGTACAACCTCTTTCCCGATCTCGAGCCGTTCCAGATCGGCCACGGCTACTTCGTCCGGGTGCCGTCGAACCGGACCCTCGGCGTGGACGGCTACGTCGCCCCCCCGAACACCCCCTGGTCGGTCTCGCTGAAGCCTGGGTGGAACCTGGTCGCGTCCCCGCTGCGATCGAGCATCTCGACGGATCGGGTCCTGGTCGTGAAAGGCACCGGCTTTCCGGTGACGTTCGCCGAAGCCGAGGGCGTCGAGTTGGGCACGGACTTCTTCCATTTCGTCCGAGGGGGGAACGACCCCGTCTCCGGCGCTCCTGAGACCGGAAGCTACAGCCCGGCTTCGCAGTTCGAACCCAGCCGCGGCTACTTCGTCCGGTGCCTTGCTCCGGAGGGGGCGACCCTGACCTTCTTCCCCACCGACGCTCCCCCGACCCAGGCCCGGGCGTCCGCGGCTCCGGCAGGACACGCCTGGCGCCTCCGCGTGCAGGCGACCGGCGGGGGACGGTCCACGCAGTCGGTGCTCGCGATGAGCGCGACCGCAACCGGCGGCTTCGATCCGGCCGAGGACAGCCCGCTTCCGCCGGGAATCGGCGGCTTCCAGATCGGTTCGCAGGTCAACGCCTCGCGATATTTCCGCGATGTTCGCCGCACCTCGGCGGGGGACACCTATACCGTCGTTCTCGACGGTCTGGCGGTCGGGGCGGCCTATACGGTAACCCTCACCGAAGAGAAGGCGCGCGCCCGGCAGGTTTCGGTTTCGCGCGATGGAGGACGGGCCGTCGGCTTTACCGGCGTCGGAAGGATCACCTTCGTCGCCGAGTCCCCCAGCACGACGATGACGGTGAAGGTGGTTCGATGACATCGGCAAGATCGCTCCTGTTCGTCCTGATCGCTTTGCTTGCGCTGGCCCTGGCCGGCTGCGGAGGAGGGGGCGGATCCGGATCCCCCGGCGGCCAAACCGTTCGGGTGACGGGCTACGTGGTCAGCGTCGAGTCCGGCGGCGCGATCGCGCCTCGTCCGACCGTCCAGATCGGGTCGGCCTCGGTCCAGGCGGACGTCAACGACGGTTCGTTCGCGATCGACGCGCCCAAGGGCTCCACCGAGGTGCTGGTCACCACCGAGGCGTACGGCACCTTCCGATTCACCGTTCCGCCTCTCGTCGAAGAGGGAACGGACCTCGGCGTACTCTGGGTCGGGCCCCAGAAGGTGACGGTGACCGGGACCGTGGTCGACGCCACCTCGAACGCCCGCATCCCGGGGGCGACGGTTCTCTTCGGAGGCCAGCGCACGACCGCGAACGCGCAGGGCGAGTTCACGATTCCGAACGTGGCCTACGCCCCGAACGGAGCGTTCGGCAGCATCCAGGGGACGGCGCGAGCCAACGGCTATTTCGCCGGTTCCTTCACGGCGGAGGGGCTGACGCCCAGCGGGGGTCGCGTGGACGTGGGAACGGTTCTGCTGACGCCGGTCGGCGACGACACCCCTCCCCCGGGGCCGTACAACATCTGGGGTCGCGTCACGCCCGCGGCGGACGCCCCCGGCGCCACCGTCGTCCTCTCCGAAGGGGGCAACGCGATCCGACAGACGACCGTAGGACAAGATGGCCGGTACTTCTTCTGGGTTCCTGCGGGGACCTATACGCTTTCTTTCACAAAAGGAAACCTCAGCGCCGGCGCCACGGTTTCTTTAACGGACAGCAATCAAGTGGTGCAAAAGGATGTCACGCTTAGCCCTTAAGCCTCCGGTCGTCGCCGTCAGGAACACGGTCCTTCTTGCCGCGGGGGCCGCCGGCATCTGGGCCATGGCCGGATTCCTTCAGAAGTTCGGCACGATGGATCCGTTCGCCGCCCTTCGCCCTCAGAAGCCGAACCCCGAATTCGATTCGTTCGCGGGGCTGATGCTGAAGGACGTTGAGATGAAGCACTACAAAGGCGACAAACTCACGACTTCGGCAAAGGTCAAGGAGATCGAGATCCGCCGCGACCGGCGCTACTTCGATCTGAAAGGCATCACGAACGGCCTTTATCAATCCGACCAGGGGCCGATGAAGTTCGCGGCCGCAAACGGGACCTGGAACCAGTACCGCGGCCTGCTGACCATGAACAACGAGGTCCGGGTCGCGAGCGCGAGTCAGGACTTCGACATCCAGACTTCGATGGCGACCTTCGACAGCAAGACCCGGAAGGTCTCC
>DASWVS010000003.1:0-4669 GCA_036401135.1 Fimbriimonas sp. | reverse complement strand
GCCTCTGGAAACGAACCGGGAAAAGGAGCGCCCGGCTCCTCGCGCACGGAAAACTTTCACGTTTTACTCAGAGAGGGGGCACTATTGCGGATCGCACACCAATAGATGCGGTCCTGACCGCCACACGTGTGAGCTTCCTCTATGATGCTGCAAGGTGTTTTCACGTCGTCGTTTGTTGGCCATGGGCGGAGCTTGCGCCGCCTCTTTGCTTCCTGTTGCCGCGCAGGGATTCAACGTACGCGGCAAGTCGCGCGCGCTTCGCATCGCGCACCTGACCGATCTTCATGTACAGCCTGAGCGCAAGGCTGCGCTCGGTATGGAGCGTTGCCTGGAACTCGCCCAGTCGCACGATCCCGACGTGATCTTTCTGGGGGGAGATATGGTCATGGACTGCTTCCACACCGATCTCGACCGTGCGAGGAAACAATGGGACCTCTTTCAATCCGTCCTCAAATCGAATACCAGACTGCCTGTTTACAGCGTGATCGGCAACCATGACATCTGGGGATGGGGACTGCCCGAACCGGACATCCGCTACGGGAAGAAGATGGCCATGGACCGGTTGGGGATGGATAAGAAGTACTACTCGTTCGACAAGGCCGGCTGGCACTTCGTGATGCTGGACAGCGTCCGCAGATTGGGACGAGGATACAGACCGACACTCGACGAAGCACAGTTTCAGTGGCTTAAAGACGACTTGGCGAAGACGCCCCCGAACCGCCCTGTCTTTGTGATGTCCCACATCCCCATCCTGACGACCACCCAGTACTTTTTCGACGAACAGTCGAACCAGGACTCCTGGAAGCTTCCCAGCGAATGGATGCATCTTGACGCAAGGCGGATCAAGGATCTCTTCAAGAAGCACAGGAATGTGAAGGGCTGCGTTGCAGGCCACATGCACATGGTGGACCAGGTCGATTACCTGGGTGTCAAATACTTCTGCAACGGTGCCGTTGCCGGGAGATGGTGGCGTGGACCGATGCAGGAGTTTGGAAACGGCTGCGCGATCATCGACCTTTATGGGGATGGATCCATGAAGGCCCACTACAAGCCTTTCGACTGGGTTGCCGCGTAAACTGCGGCCATGCGGTTCGGCGCGCCTCTCTGGACGAAGTACAGCAACCCCGACGAATGGGTCGGAGCGCTCAAAGCGCTCGGCTATAACGCCGCCTACTGCCCGGTCGGCAACGACGCATCCGACGAGGAGATCCGCGAGTATCGGCTTGCCGCCGAGGCGAACGACCTCGTGATCGCCGAGGTCGGCGTCTGGAACAACCCGCTGAACGATCCGTCGGCGCTTGAAATATGCAAGCGGCGCCTGGAGCTTGCCGAGAAAATCGGTGCGCGCTGCGCGGTGAACATCTCGGGGTCGCGAGGCGATCTCTGGGACGGGCCGGACGCTCGGAACTACCTGCCCGAGACGATGGACCTGGTGGTTCGGTCGGTCCGGGAGATCCTGGACGACGTCAAGCCGAAGACGGCGAAGTATGCGATCGAGACGATGCCCTGGATGGTGCCGTTCGACGCCGAATCCTCCCTCGAACTGGTCCGCGCAGTGGATCGCGCCGGTTTCGGCATCCACTACGACCCGGTGAACATAGTCGTGAGCCCGCGCCACTTCTACGAGTCGGCGAGCCACATCCGGCAGTTCGTCGAAAAGGTCGGGGCGCACATCGTGGCGGTGCACGTGAAGGACATCGCGCTGGGCACGAAGCTCACGGTGCATCTCGACGAGGTGCGGCTCGGCCTGGGAGGCTTCGACGCGCAGACCCTCATCCGGGAGGTCCAGCGGCTCGATCCGGAACTGCCGATGCTGCTCGAGCACCTCGAGTCCGACGAGGAGTATCGCCTGGCCGCGGAAGCGTTCCGTGGTGCGGCTGAACCCGTCTAGACGCCTACTCAACGAGACCCACCCGATGGGATCCGGAAGCCCTTCCCCCGGTGGGGAAGGGTTGGGATGAGGGCTCGCGGGTGAGAGGCTTTCACCCAGGCCGCGCGGGCTCAGCCGTGGAAAGCGGAGGCAATCCGCGACACACTTCTTCTCCTGAGCAAGCGGAGCGCTCCGAAGGAGCCGGCCTCAACATTCCGTGGCGACGGGTGCCACAATGATGGGTCTATGTCGAAGCCAGAGCCGAACCTGAAGCCCACGCTCCTGCAAAGGATGGGGGTGGACTTTCGGCTTTCGCCGATCCTGGGCATCTTCCTGACCGTGTTCCTGGACATGCTCGCGTTCGGGATGTTCATCCCCGACATCCAGCTGCGCGGAGAGCTTCTCTCGAAGCAGGCGCTCGGCGCGAACCCGGACCCTGCCCAGGTCGGCCTCCTGATCGGCTTTACCCAGGGCGTCTTCTCCCTCGTCCAGTTGGTGACCTCGCCGTTCCTGGGGCGGATCAGCGACCGATATGGACGGCGGCGGGTGTTGCTGATCTCGACCGCGCTGTCGGTGGTCTCGTACCTGATCTATGCCCACGCCGACTCGCTGGAGATGATGATCTTCTCCAGGATCCTCTCGGGCATCGCCGCCGCCAACATCGGCGTCGCCTTCGCCTACGTGGCCGACATCACCACGCCGCAGGACCGGGCCAAGGGCCTTGGGCTGATGGGGGCGGCGTTCGGGCTCGGCTTCATCCTCGGGCCGGTCACGGGAGGCCTTCTGCTCGAACTGGGCAACGACCGCCCCCTCCTGCTCGGCTACGTCGCCGCCGCCCTGGCGCTCCTGAACTTCCTGTACGTCCTCTTCGTGCTTCCGGAGAGCCGCGAGCACGCCAACGTCGACCAGCCGCCGCTCGCTCGGCGTTTCAGCCAGGCGTTCAGCACGCCCGGCCTGGGTCTGCTGCTCCTGCTCTTCTTCGCCGCCAACTTCGCCTTCACCAACTTGGAGACGACGTTCTTCCGGCTCCTCGCCGACCCGAGGACCGTCTTCGACCTCGGAGCCGACGCCAAGCAGAGCGGAAGCTACATCCTCGGGATCGTGGGCGTGGTCAGCGCGATCATGCAGGGGTACGTGGTGCGCAAGACGACGCCGAAGTACGGCGAGGTCAGGCTGCTACGGTTCTCTTACCTCCTGATGGCGCCGGCGTTGGCGCTCGTGCCGTTCGCGCCGCTCTGGATCCCGATGCTGATCGTGATCGTGTTCCTGGGCATCGGCACCGGCCTCGCCCAACCGAGCCTGAGTTCGCTTATCTCGCGCACCGCGCCGAAGGACATGCAGGGCGGGATCTTCGGGGTGACCCAGGGCCTCGGAGCGCTCGGGAGGTTCGTCGCCCCGCTCGTCAGCAACTCGCTGTTCCAGGCGAAACCGTACTATCCGTACCTCTTGGGGGCCGTCCTGATCCTGTTCCCCGCGTTCGCGTCCTGGAAGCTGCGGATGCCGAACGACGCCCCGGAAGACGTCGCCGCCGCCTGAGGCGCGACGTTTGCACTATCATGTGCCGCATGCGACTCGCGTCCATGCTGCTGATGGCCCTGCTTGCCCGTGGAGCCTCTGCCGAAGTGCGCTGGTTCGGCAACGCGGACCGGGCGCTCCAGGCCGCCCGCAACGAGGGCAAGCTTGTGATGCTGGACCTGGTGAACCCGCCGCCCGTCGTCACGAGGCGCGGACCCCGGTTCCAGGACAGCCGGTTTGACGCACCCCGGGTGGAAAAGGCGGTCGCCGCGTTCGTACCCCTTCGCCTGCAGGCAAAGAGGGACGGCAAGAAGTTTGCCGAACGGTTCAAGGTCGGCTCGTTCCCGACCGTCCTCTTCCTCGACGCTGGAGGGAGCGCCGTCTGGCGGATCTCCGGACCGACGGGTCCGGACAGCTTCCTCGTGCAGTTTCGCAAGGCGAAGGGGATGGCCCGCTCCCTTCCCGCCTATCGGCGCGCCTACCGGACGCGAAAGGGCAGCGTCGACGAACTGG
This sequence comes from Fimbriimonas sp., assembly GCA_036401135.1. Lineage (GTDB taxonomy): Bacteria > Armatimonadota > Fimbriimonadia > Fimbriimonadales > Fimbriimonadaceae > Fimbriimonas. The sequence goes on along the minus strand of DASWVS010000003.1, from coordinate 771 downwards.
GCGGGGCCGGGATTCTCGCCGCCGCGGCGAACGACGTTGCCGCCGCCGAGGCTCTGGTCCGGCTTGCGACGGCGCGAGACCCCAAGGTCAAGAATGTCCGACTCGCCGACGCCTGCAACATGCTCGGCGACTGCCACCAGAACGCGGGGCGGTACGCGGCGGCGATCCCCCTTTTCCGAAAAGCCGCTGCCAACGCCGACGACGACACCAAGTCGTACGCCCTGATCAGCATCGCTTCCTGCTACCTCTCGCTGCGGGATCGGAAGGCAGCGGCCCCCTGGCTGCAGAAGCTCGTGGAGATGGGTCCTCGAGCGGGCGAGTACGGCCCGGCGGCCAAGAACCTGCTCTCCCCGCACGCTCGGCCGGCAGTCCCCTAGGCGCCCCAGCAGGCAACGTTGAATCTCGCCTGCGAAAACTTATCGAAATGTCGGGAGTCCGGACGAACATTCGCGTGTTACGGCGGATCATAGGACCCATGCCGGCGCTCGCATTGTTCGCCTTGGTGCTTTTGCCAACGAGTGTGCCCACGGAGGCGCGATGGTATTTCGCGCCCGAGCGCGCGTTCGCCGAGGCGCGGCGAGCGGGCGTCCCGGTGATGCTGAACCTGTACGTCCCGAGCCACCCTTTGACCCGTTGGGCGGATCGGGCCCTCTACAGCGACCCCAACGTCGTCCGGTCGTTCGGCAGCGTCGTCCCGCTCCGGATGCGGGCCGATCGGGAGGGCAAGGAGTTGGCCGACCGACACGGGTTCGGGTTGCAGCCCGCGACCCT
>DASWVS010000002.1:0-5181 GCA_036401135.1 Fimbriimonas sp. | reverse complement strand
CGTCACCCTCCGGAACCTCAAGGCGCGGGGCTTCGAAACCGGACTCCAGATGAAGGACTGCAAAGCCCCCCTCGTCGAAGGCTGCGAGTTCTCGGGCAACTACACGAACCCGGACTTCGGCTGGGGAGAGATGCCCTCGCGCGGAGGGATCATCCTGAAGGGCGTCCAGTGGGGCGTCTTCCGAGAGAACAAGGCCAACCACGTGTGGGACGCCCTCAGCCTCGACCGCTGCGACGACAACCTCTTCATCGACAACGACTTCTCCCACACGACCAACGTCTGCGCCAAGCTTTGGGAGTCGTCGCGCAACAAGTTCATCGACAACGACCTGTCCTACGGCATCCGGATCGACCGGCCGAAGGGCGAGGTCCATGCGCGCGACTCCACGTCCGTCCTCATCGAATCAGGCTCGAACGACAACTACTTCTATAAGAACTCGATCGTCCACGGCGGCGACGGCGTTTTCATCCGCCCCCTGAACGGCTGGGTATCGACCGGAAACCTCTTCGTCGAGAACGACACCAGTTTCGCCAACAACAACTGCGTCGAGTCCTGGAGCCCGGGTAACGTCTACATCCGCAACGTCGCCAACCACGGGAGCTACGGCTTCTGGCTGGGCGGCAGCGATCGGACCGTGCTCATCGGCAACGAAGCGAGCTACAACGGCCTCGCCGACGGCTACCACAACGCCCCCGAGCCCGGTTTTTCCCACGGGGGCATCGTCATCGTCGGCGGATCGTCCACCCACACCGTCATCGAAGGAAACCGAGCCGTCGGCAACAACGGCGGCGGCATCGTCTTCCGTGGCGACAAGGACGGCAAATGGAAGACCGAGCACTGGATCATCCAGCAGAACCACTTGGAGGGGAACCAGTGGCCGATCTGGGGACGTTACGGCGACTGGATCGCCATCGGCCCGAATGCGCGGATCGACAACGCGAACCCCGACTCGATCGAGGAAACGTCGGACGTCGTCGCGCTCCAGGGCGAGGCGAAAGCGGCGCCGGTGGCGAAGCTGCGCGGACCCTCGCGGGCGACCGTCGGCCAGGAGGTCGTCTTCGACGCTTCCTCCAGCGTCGGCGCCACCTCCTATGCATGGGAGATCGAAGGCCGGAAGTTCGCGACGCCGTCCGTTCGGCACCGCTTCACGAGGCCGGGCTTCTACCGGGTCGGCGTCAACGCGATCCACGACGGCCTTGCGGACATGGAGTCGCGCAACGTGCTCGTGGTTGAGAAGGGCGTGGAGGAGATCGGCACCGAAGGGACCGCCGCCCTCTGGACCGGCGACAACGGCTACGTCTTCGAGGACGACGAGGACACCGTGCTCGGTTCGACCAGCCTTCGCATGACCCCGGCGAAGTATCAGGGCCAGTACGCGACCGCGACGCTGCCTGGCAAGTGGAGCCTGCAGGGCAAGAAGACCCTGGTCTTCTACATGAAGGCCCAGAACCCGAACATCCCCGCCTTCCAGAGCGCGGGGCCGGTGATCACGCTGGCGTCGGCCAAGGGATCCGTGCGGCTCCAACCGGCGAAGGAGCAGAACCTGTACGTCGGGCTGCCCTACTCCGAAGCCCGGGAGACCTGGATGCGCGTCGAGATCCCCCTCGCCGGCAGCGAGGCGTGGGACCGAAAGGACGAGGGCAAGCCCGACCTCCGCACGGTGACCGGCATCAGCCTCGCGATGGACTCCTGGGGCGGCGAGCCGTTCACCCTCTGGCTGGACGGCATGCACTTCGAGTAGCAGCCTGGAGGGCCGCTACCCCGCCCCAACCGGAAGCGGGGGCTAGATCCCCTTGGTCAGCCCCCCGTCCACCAGAAGGCTCTCCCCGGTGATGTAGGAGGCGCGCTCGCTGCAGAGGAAGGCGACCGCTGCCGCGATTTCGGACGGGTCTGCGATCCGCCTCGCCGGCACCGCCTCGGCCTGCTTTTCAAGCGCCTCCTCCAGGCTCAGCGCTTCCCGCTCCGCGCGCAGCGACGCCAGGTGCCGCTGCCGGTCGGTCAGGGTGTGCCCCGGGAGCACCCCGTTCACGGTGACGCCGAACGGAGCCAATTCCGTCGCCTGGATCCGCGTCAGCGCCATCAGCCCGGAGCGCAGGGTGCTCGAGATCGGCAGCGTCATCGACGGCTCCCTCGCGACCAGCGAAGTGAGATGGACGATCCGCCCCCAACCCCGGTCGCGCATGTCGCCCTGTACCAGCCGAACCAGCCTCACCACGTTCATCAGCGTGCTGTCGAACCCTGTCTGCCACTGCGCGTCCGTCATCTCGTCCACCTTCCCCGCAGGCGGCCCGCCCGTGTTCGTGACGAGGATGTCCACCAGGCCGAGGTCCTCGTGGGTCTGCTCCACCCACCATGCCAGGTCCTCCGCGTTCGCGACGTCGACGACGTAGGAGCGCGTCTCCTCGCCGATTTCGGCGGCGGCCGCCTCCAGCGTCTCCTCGCTGCGCGCGCAGATCGAGACGCGGCACCCTTCCTGCGCAAGTTCCTTGGCGATCGCGAGCCCGATCCCCTTGCTCGCCGCCGCCACCATCGCGACCTTCCCCTCGATGCCCAGTTCCATGGCGACAGTTTACGTTGACGGCGGGCTCGACGCGCCGGGGCCCGCCGGTGGCTAAGCCACCGGTCCGATCTCCGGCATCCCTCCCCTCGGATTCCTTCTCTTTTGCAGGTCTTCCACCGTGCGCACCAGCTTCACGCCAACGAAGGTGGAGAGGAGCCCGAAGAAAACGCCTGCGGCAATGCAAATCGTGGCGAGCTGGGTCGATCTGCCGTTGAAGGCGGCCAGAAGCCCATAAAAAATGCCGATGATCCAGAAGGACATCCCAAGCGCCCATAGGTAGTAGCAAGCGTTGACGACGCTGGATTCGGATTTCATCCCGTACCAGGGGGTGAGCCGCGCCTCGTCGTCCTTGCTCCGCTGGACAAGTTGATCCAGAACGTACGACGCCATCCCAAGCTGCACGAGAGGGATCAACACGTAGAGAAAGGCGGCGAGGGGCGAGATACGCAGCGCGCGTGCAGAAAGGAAACAGAGATTTTCGGTGCCGGCGAGAACCCAGAGCGCGAAGAGGACGTTCGTCGTACCGATCACCAACAGCTCCGACACGAAGAGGCCGAAGTAAAGGGTCGCGCTGTACTCCAAGCCGAAAAGGTGTTCGCCGAAGATCGTCAAGAGCCAACCTCCAAGCGCGACCGCGCTGAGATAGAGGCAAGGAATCAGGATCCGACGTAGCGACAGGAACCGCTGAAGCCCGGCTTCGCTCAACCGGTTGTATCGCGGGTAGTTGGACCTATCTCCGGCCATCTGCCCGTCGCTCGGCCCTCAGTATCATGGCGACAGTTTACGGCGTTCCCGCCGAGAGCCGCTCCAGCCGCGACCGGTGGGCGAGCACCAGCCGACGAAGCGTAGCGACGCCGCCGAACACCGCGAACGTCTCGGCGATCGCGCCGACGAATTCAAGCGCGAGATACTCCGCATAAGCGGGTCCCGAATACACTTCTTCGTACTTCGGGTGCAGCGTCGCCAGAACCAGCAGAATGGCCAGCGTCAACGGGACGGACCACCGAAGGGCCACCTTTGCCGCCTCTCGTCCCCCGCTCCTCTTCGCCACGAACTGGATGAGGAACGGCCACGAAGGGAAGAGCAGAAGGGCAGCCGCCCCAAGCCAGCCTGAAGCGACGGACCTGGCCGATGGGTCCAACAGGCTCGATGCCCGGACCGACCGCGATACCCATGCCGCGAACAGCACCACCGTCGCCAGCATCGCCCCCAGCGCGGGAAACCCGAGAACGAACAGCCCCGTCTCGTCGCCGCTGAGGTCGACCCACAGCCCCGACAGGTCGTAGAAGAAGTACAAGATGTCCGTCACCAGGCTCGCATACAGCGCCCATACCAGCCGCTGCGAAGTCTGCTCGACTCGATCCACCGCCTCTCGCTCCAACGCAAGGGGCCGCCGGTAGAACCCGTCGAACTCAGGCGAGTCGGTATCGCTCGACCAGCTGGGGCCACGTTCCATGTCCGATCGCCTCCCGGATCTCGTGCATCAGCCGTCCATAGAACCACAGGTTGTGCAGCGACGCCAACCGCTGCCCCAACTGCTCCCCCGCCTTGAACAGATGTCGGAGGTACGCGGGCGAGTATCTCTCCAGCGGCGGGAACACGCTCTCCGGCTCGTACGGCTCTCGGCGCTCGGCGTACTTCGAGTTCAGCACGTTTACCCGTCCCTGCAGCGTGTACAGCGAGTGGTGCCGCGCCATGCGGGTCGGGAGGACGCAGTCGAACATGTCGACCCCGCAGCCGACCGCGTGCAGGATGTCCCTCGGGTGGCCCACCCCCATCAGATATCGCGCCTTGTCGGCGGGCAGCAGCGGCGCGGTCAACGCGACCACAGGGTACTGCATCTCGGTTGGCTCCCCTACGCTCACCCCGCCGATCGCCACCCCGTCGAAATCCAGGCCCGAGACGAACTCCGCCGACTCCCGGCGCAAGTCCTCGTGCACGCCGCCCTGCACGATCCCGAAGACCGACTGCCCTTCCTGCCGGGCCGCGAGGTTGCGCGGCGCCCAGAGGTGCGTCCGCCGCATCGCCTCCGCCGCCTCGTCGCGAGTACAGGGGTAGGGAGGGCACTCGTCGAGCATCATGCTGACGTCGACCCCGAGCTGCCCCTGGATCTCGATCGATCGCTCCGGAGTCAGGAAAACCTCCCGCCCGTCCAGGTGCGACTTGAACCGAACCCCTTGGTCGTCGATCTTGCGCGTGTGCGCCAGGCTCATCACCTGGTACCCGCCCGAATCGGTCAGGATCGAGCCGCGCCAGCCCATGAACTCGTGCAGCCCACCGTACCGCTCGACCAGGTCCGCCCCCGGCCTCAGCGACAGGTGGTACGTATTCGAAAGGATCTGTTCGAAGCCGATCGTCTCGAGCTCCTCGCTCGACACCGTCTTCACCGACCCCTGCGTCCCCACGGGCATGAAAAACGGCGTCTCGACCGTTCCGTGCGGCGTGTGCAGCCGCCCCCGCCGCGCCTTCGTATACGGGCAGGTGGCGATCAGCTCGAAGCGGACGGACATCGGAGCTATTCTGACAGGCGAGGATCTGCTGTACCATCAGATGCGGTGAACAACGAGCGCGTCTACAAGATGGCCTTCGCCGGCGTGTACCCCCACTACATCACGAAAGCG
>DASWVS010000001.1:0-3711 GCA_036401135.1 Fimbriimonas sp. | reverse complement strand
GAATCTGACCGGCGAGGCCGGCCCCACGCCCATCGAGGTGAAGCTGGTCGTTCTCAACGATCCGGAAGGTCGCTACAAGCTCCGACCGGCGCGAGTGACCATCCCAACCGGTGCGACCAGCGCCGCCTTCCAGTTGATCGTGCCGGTCGAGTCGTCCGGGACGACGATCGAGAAGACGGTCCAGGCGACTCGAATCGGCGACACCACTCAGCGGGTCTCCGGCAGCGTCATCATCACTCCGGTCACGTTGAAGGGCATCACCCTCAACAAGACCACGATCGTCGGCGGGTTCTTTACGAAGGGAACGGTCACCATCTCGGAGCCTGCTCCGAGCAACGGCATGCCGGTCTACCTGTTCTCGAGCAACCCGGCCGTCATCGTTCCGGCGAAGATCACCGTGGCCGCGAGCGCGACCAACGGCACGTTCTCGGTGAAGACCACCCAGGTCCTCCAGAACCGGAACGTCGTGATCGCCGCGTCTCGAGCGAACGTGAACCCGTTCACGAACACGGTCGATCCCAGCACCTACAAGACGATCGGAGTGACGGTGGTGGCCCACACGATCATGGGCATGTCCCTCGTCCCGAATCCGGTTTCGGGCGGGGAGCTCGTGACGGGTACGGTCACTCTGTCGAACCTCGCGCCTTCGGTGGGCGTCAAGGTCTACCTCTTCTCGGCGGATACGAGCCTGGCGACGGTTCCGACGTCCATCACGATCCCGGCAGGCGAGCGCGTCGGCCGCTTCACCGTGACGACGAAGGTCATCGCCGGCACGGCCAGCGTGGCCGTCACCGCCTCGCTGTCGCCGAGCAAGCCTGCGACCGCCGTCACCAAGACGGTGGTGCTGAAGATCAACCGGGGTCTCAAGATCGCCGCCCTCGAGTTCGAACCGAACGTGGTTCGAGGCGCGGAGTTCACGAACCTCCACATCACGCTGAACGGCCCGGTCCCGGGAACGGAACCGGTGACGATCAAACTGGTGGCGAGCAACCCTGATCTCGTCGTGATGCCTTCCAGCGTCACCGTCCAGCCTGGCCAGGGCCCGGACATCTACGTTCGCGTCACCGCGAACCGGGTGGCGAGGGATCTGACTACGGACGTGACGGCGACCCTCTTCGGGCAGTCGCTCACAACGACGCTCAAGGTCATTCGCTAGCGCGACTCGACCTTTGCCCCGGACCCGCAACGGGTCCGGGGCTCTTTCTTTTTTGGGTACAACATCCGTGTGTCACGGACTGCGACGACGCTCATCTTCGGCATAGCTGTAGGCGCCCTCACGGTCGTTCTGTACCGCAGGCTGCGCGAGGTCGCCATCGAGGAGGATCCCGAGGCGATCATGGAGCGGGTGAGCAAGCAGCTTCAAGAGCTCGAACGGCGCGTCGGCTACGACCGGCCGGCCGCGACCTGATCTCCGTCGAAGTCACCCGATGAAGGCCAAGGATGTCGTCGTCGTCGGTGCCGGCCAAGGCGGCCTCAGCGCGGCGATCCATCTCCGCCTCAAGGGCCACCGCGTTCTGGTGCTCGAAGCGAGCGAGCAAACGGGAGGAAAGGCTGCCCAGATCCGACGCGACGGCTATCGCCTCGACCCGGGCCCGTCGATCATCATCCTCACTCGGATCTACGAGGCCGTCTTCCGCGCGGCGGGCCGGCGGATGGAGGACTATCTCCGATTCACGCGGCTCGACCCGTTCACGAGGGTGTACTTCGAAGGCCGCCGGCCGTTCGACCTGCCGGCGTCCCGCGAGGAATGCCTGCGGGTGATCCGCGAGGTCTCGCCCGAGGATGCCGGGGCCGTCGACAAGGTTTTGGGCTTGATCGACCAGATCTCCCCTCACGTCGACCGGTCCATCTTCGCGCGTCCGATCCACAAGCCGTGGCAGCTTCTCCAGCCGGACCTCGCCGCCATCGGGGTGCGCTTCGATCCAAGGAAGACCTACAAGCAGACCATCGATGAATGGTTCCGTTCGCCGGTCCTGAGGTCGTTCTTTTACGGCTTTCCCAGCTATGGCGGCCAGTCGTTCGACAGCAACGCCCCCGGGGCGCTGATGATCCCCTACCTGATGATCCGGGAAGGCGTCTGGTACCCCGAGGGAGGCGTCGGAGCGATCCCGCGCGCCTTTACCCGCCTTGCCGAGGAGTTGGGCGTCGAGTTTCGAGTCGGATCCCGGGTCCGGAGGATGGAGACCTCGGGGAGGAGGATCGTCGCTGCGATCTTGGAGAATGGCGAGCGGATCGAGGCGGAGGTTTTCGTCAGCAACGTGGACCACACCACGACAAAGTCGTGGATACGAAACGTCCCCGACCAAGAGCCGAGCCTGAGCTACTTCACCGTCCATTGGGGGTTCGCGGGTTCGACGGAGGGGCTGCAGCACCACACCCTCCTGGTCCCGGCGTCGTTCGAGGACGGCTTCGACCAGCTGTACCGGCGAAGGGAGTTTCCCGCCGAACCTATCGTCTACCTGAACGAAACCTCGGGGCTAGACCCCGCCTCGGCTCCTGCCGGCCGCTCGAACCTGTTCGCCGTGGTGACTTCACCCGCGATGGAAGCGGGGCTGGACTGGCAGTCGAGTACGCCGGAGTTTCTCCGGCGGGTACGCAACGTCATGCGGAAGTTCGATCTCGAGCCGCGAGAGATCGACTTCGAGCACATCCAGACCCCTCTGACGTTCGCCCAGCGGGACGGTAACTACAAAGGGTCTCTCTACGGCTTGGACGAGCGCCACCGGCTCTTCCACCTTGTGCCCCACGGTTTGCTCGACGAGGAGTATCGGAACCTCTTCTACTGCGGCGGTTCCGTCCAACCGGGCGCCGGACTTCCCATGGTCACCTTGAGCGGGAAGTTCGTCGCCGAGTTGGTCTAGCTTTTACTCCAGGATCTGCTTGGAGAGCACTTCGCCGTTTGGGCCGAGTTCGTAGACCAGCGGAACGCCGGTCGCCAGGTTGAGCTCGAGCACCTGCTCTCGCGTGAGCTTGTCCAGGTCCATCACGATCGAACGGTTGCTGTTGCCGTGGGCGACGACGAGGACGTCCCGGCCGTCCGCGATATCTCCCATGATGCATCGCTCGAAGAAGGGAAGGGTCCTCGCCGCCGTGTCCTTCAGGCTTTCGCCGTTGGGCGGGGGCACGTCGTAGCTCCGCCGCCAGATCTTCACCTGATCGGCGCCGAACTTCTCCGCGGTGCGGGCCTTGTTGAGCCCCTGCAGGTCGCCGTACATCCGCTCGTTCAGCGCGGCGTCCCGGATGACGGGAACGTCCAGCCCCGCGGTCTCCATGATGATCTGGAGCGTGTGCTGGGCTCGGGTCAGGGCGCTGGTATAGGCGACGTCGATCGAGATCCCCTTCAACAGCTCGCCAGCCCTGCGGGCCTCCTCCTTGCCGAGGGGAGAAAGGGGGACGTCGACCCATCCGGTGAAGCGGTCCTGCAGGTTCCAAACCGACTGTCCGTGGCGGACGAGGATTAGCTTTGGCATCGACAGACAGTTTACTTTTCTCAGCCGCGCCCGGGGAGGAAGTAGAAGAGGTCGGTATCGGGAATCTGGTCCGTTTTCGCGGGATCGACCATTCCCCGGATCTGGCCGCGATGGTAGGTGCCGTGGTTGATCACGTGGAGGAGGATCTCCTGAAGCGTGTTCGAACACTCGATCCCGCTCATGGTCCGGTACTCGATGACCTCGCCGAGGTCGCGCGACCGCGCGACCTCCAGGAACGCTC